>NZ_JBEPBI010000279.1:0-9493 GCF_040299045.1 Streptomyces sp. NPDC001027 | reverse complement strand
GTCCGTCGTCCCCATGGGGAATTACGTGACCGCGGGGGTGGGGAATTACGTGACGCGGAACCCGCGTCCGGTGGGGAATTTCATGATCGCTCACACCGTGACCTGGGAAGGGAACGCATGACGGCCCGCACGGCCTTCGCCCTGGGCCAGGCGCGGCACCATCTCGGGCACACCGACCAGGCCCGCGCACTGTACGACGAGGCCCTCATCGGCGCCGGTAAGCGCAACGCCGAACAGGACCAGGCCGCCATCCACGACCGCCTTGGCACGTTGGCCCGCGAAACCGGGGATGAACCACAAGCCGCCCGGCACCGCGAGGCAGCAGCCACTATCCGCCGACGCAACGGAGCGTTGTCCTGACCGACACCCGGCGTGCGTGACCGCAACCGGCCAGCAGACCGGCAGACACCTGACCGGCCACTCGGGTCTCCGCCACCGATGAGAGCGAATCGGCTGTCCCGACGCCGTGCTGACCGCGCGCCCAAAGAAACTGGGGAGCGAGGGACCTACAGGACGACAGCCGCCTGCGCGCCGGTTGCAGCGGATATCTCGGCCCGGAAGAGGACACCAGCCACCGAGCACGTCACCGCTCCAGACAGTGGTGCGGGCCCGGTGAGGTTTCCCAGCCAGGCGTGCACCGCGCTGAGCACAGCTGCAGGATCGGCATAGGTGACACGACCGTCGTCCTGGCACGGAGCAATACGCACGGCCAGCAGCGCCCCCGTACGCCTGCGTACCAGGCACAGCGACGGTGACACGATGACCGCGGCCGTGCGGCAGCCGGGATAGTCCTCCAGGACACCGGCGGTCCACCCGGCGGCCGTCCAGAACATGCTGTGCGAGCCGACCGCAGGCTGTCCGGCATTCCGGTACAGCAGCGCCGCGCTCTGCAGATGCCGCTCCCCGGCCCAACCGTAAGCGGCGGCCAGATGGTGCGCTGTCCTGCTCGTGTGCGCGGGCAGACGCTCCACCGCCACCTGCAGGCCCTCGACCCGGGCGCGCACGGCGAACGCCGCAGGTACACGTTGGGCCGGCAGGGGAGCCGGCAGAACCCGGGCATCGACCGGTGCGGCAGGCGGTACGAGGTCCAACAGCCGGTACACCTCCTCGCGCAGAAGCTTCAGCGCATGCCCCTGCTCGGCGAACGAGGACTGCGCCAGGGCCCGGACCGCGCCAGGGTCGGACGAGGCCAGCGCCTCCTCCAACGCGCCGGAGTCCGCTCCACGCAGACGCGGCCCCTGTGCCAGGAATTCCGCCATCGGTGTGCCGGGGATGAGTTCCCCACCACCGTCGTATGCACCGACGAGAGGACACCCCAGCGCGGCCGCGTACACACCGGTGGATCCGTGGTCGGTGATCACGACATCGGCCGCGACGAGGACCGAGGCCCACTCCTCGTACGCCCCAGCCAGCACCAGCCCGGCATCCAGGGCCGGCGACAGTTGCTCGGACAGGTCGAAGGCGCCGGTGCGGGCGCGTTCGTTGGGATGCACGACCAGGGCCACCTGATACGCGTCGTAGGCAAGGGAGGCCAGCAGGTCGGCAGCCAGGAACGGACGTCGGCGAAGCAGCGATTCGGGACCCCACGTGGAGGTCAGCACGACCAGTTTCCGGGCGCCGGTACCCAGCGCCGCCCGGTAACGCTCCCGCAGGGAACGGGACGCCAGCATCCGTTCCAGCGTGGGATCCCCGACGACCCTGGCCCGTGCTGCCGCCTGCTCACTGGCGGCGGCCAGGCGGGTCACCTGACTGGGATGAGCCAGCGCATGGACAGACGCCAGGGCCCTATCACCGGACAACAGATACATCGGATCCAGACCGGAAGCCGTAGCGACTCCGGATCCTTCTTCGGGCACGCTCTTGCCGAAACCGGCACCATGCGGCAGCAGCACCCGTGGCCCACGAAGCAGCCCGATGTCCCCCTTGGGGCTGGCGGCCAGGACCAGATCGTAGGAACGGCGGGACGCTTCGTCCCAGGAGACCGTACGTGCCCCGGCACGCTCCACAGAGCTCAGCGCATCGATACCGAAATCGGAGCCCGGAACAAGTGCATAGGACCGGCTGACGCGGTCATCACCGGCGAAGACCGGCAGCACGTCCAGCAACCGGTACAGCGCACTTGCCGACCGGGCGGCAAAGAGCACATCGCGCCCGTCGCCCGTCGCCCGTCGCCCGTCGCCCGTCGCCCGTCGCCCGTCGCCCGTCGCCCGTCGCCCGTCGCCCGTCGCCCCAATCCTGTCGATCCTATTGGCTGACGAGGCGTCGTGTACGGTGTTTCCGCTGATCAGAGGGGCCAATTTTTCGGACGACATGAGTAGATCGTACCGGCGGGCACTTCTTGGTCGGCGCTCGTCCTTTGCACCAGTCGGCAACAACGGCGCCTGCCGTCCTGGCTTGCCTGGCGGGCATGAAGAATGAACGCATGACGGAGTGGGGAATCGCAGTGCTCGCGGCCGGATCGGCACTGCTCGGCAGCCTTGTCACCGGGTGGTTCACCCGCGGAGCGGGCGAACGACAGGCCGAGGCAGCGCGCCATGCGGGCAACCGGCAGGCGGATGCCCTGCTGGAGACCGTGCGGATGACTCTCGAAGAACAGCGCGCGGCCCGTCTCCACGAAGCACGACGACAGACCTACGCGCGGTATGTCGAAGCGGCGGAAGCCGCGTTCTTCGCACGGCGTACGGGGGAGGGGCAGCCGGGCGAGGGCCCGGGACTGCAACGTGCGCTGGGTGCCGTTCTGCTGGAAGGCCCCGACGAAGTGGGGCGAGCGGCATCTCGGTTCGCCGACCTCATGGGCAAGAGCAGCAGTTCCCTCGATGATCTTGAGCGTGCGCGGCGAGACTTCACCGAGGCAGCACAGCAGGCGCTGCGTGGCGGGGTGTTCTGAGAAGCCTTGCCTTCCGCCAGGCCATGAACAGCCCTCCGGCGCCGACACCTTGACCCACGCACCCTCATTCCCCTCCCGGCGCCCTGTAGCCAGGGTTACTGATCACAGCACGTCGTCCTCGGGGCCGTCGGTAAGGCCGAGTTCCGCGTCGGTGAAGGGTTCGCCCAGGTCGGGCATCGCGAAGAGGCCTATGCGGGTGCTGCTCTCGACGAAGCGGACGAACCGGTCGACAGGCCGGTAGGCCTACTCGCGCTCCAGGAGCGTGCGGCAGGCGCGGCAGCGCCATGGGCGCCGGAGGGTGATCCACTGAGCTCGTGTGCATGCCGGGCTGGTCACGAAGTACGCGGCTGGTCCGAGGGGGGCCGTCCAGTTTGCGTAGCCGCTGCGGGGGCGGTGGCCGGTCTCGGTCCGGTCGGAGGCCAGCGACGGCTTGCCGAACAGGACGAACTCGCCGCCCGGCCATCGGCAGGTGCAGGAGCCTTCGCACCGGCAGGTGCGGGTGCGGGCCAGTTCTTCGGTCTTCTCGGTACGCGGTATGCCAGGACCTTTGACCTCGATCCACGTACCGAGTTCGGGCAGCCAGAAGTCCGGGAGGTAGAGGGTGCCGGAGTCCAGGGTGATCGTCTCGGGTTCGTACTCCCACCGGATGCCGTTGCCGTCGAGGGGGGGGTGCCCCTATGACTTTGGTCAAGGGGTGGTCGGGGTTGGTGGTTGGTAGAAGGTGCCGTCGCGGAGCATCGCGAAGAGGACGTCGGCTCGGCGTCGGGCGAGACAGAGGAGTGCCTGGGTGTGGTGCTTTCCCTGAGCGATCTTCTTGTCGTAGTAGGTGCGGGAGGCGGGGTCGGCCAGGGCGGCGAACGCGGAGAGGAAGAAGGCCCGTTTGAGCTGCTTGTTTCCCCGTCTGGAGGGCTGTTCGCCGCGGATGGAGGACCCGGAACTGCGGGTGGCTGGGGCGAGGCCGGCGTAGGCGGCGAGGTGGGCGGCGGACGGGAAGGCGGTGCCGTCGCCGACGTCGATGAGGATGCGGGCTCCGGTCCTGATGCCGATGCCGGGCATGGACGTCAGGACCTTGGAAAGAGGGTGGGCCTCCAGCAGTTCCTCGATCCGGTGTGCCAGGAGTTTGCGCTGGTCTAGCACCGCCTGGAGTGAGTTGGCGAGGCTGGGGACGATCAGCGCGGCCGCGTCTGTGCCCGGAACGACGACGGTCTGCTCGTCGAGCGCGGTGAACACGTCGTTGATCAGACGCTCGGCCATGCGGGGTGCTTTCGGGCGGATCAGAGCGATGAGTCGTCGGCGTCCGGCCTTGCGGATCTGTGCCGGCGAGCCGAACTGGTCCAGCATTCTGAGGACGGCCGGGTGCTGCATGCGCGGGCCGATGACTCGTTCCAGGTGCGGGTGGATCTGGGTGAACAGGCCCCGCAGCCGGTTGGAGAGGCGATTGGCCTCGGCGGCGAGATCGTCGTCGAAGCCGACGATCATCTGGAGCTCGGCGATGGTCTCGTCGTCGAGGTCGACTGAGCGAAGCGTGTGCGGCATCGCCCGGGCCGCGTCGGCGATGATGAACGCGTCTTTCGCGTCGGTCTTTGCCTCGCCGGGATAGAGGTCGGCGATCCGCCGCATCGTTAATCCGGGCAGGTAGGCGACGTGGCAGCCCAGGTCCCGGGCGACTGCCAGCGGCAGGGCTCCGATCGAGGCCACCTGGTCGACGACCACGAGGACGGTGCCGTGTTTGGCCTGCAGCCTGGCGAAGACCTCGCGGAGCTTGGGTTCGCTGTTGGGCAGCCGCTTGTCGAAGGTCTTCTTCCCGGCCGGGGTGAGTGCGGTGGCGTGGTGTTCGCCCTTGCCGACGTCCAGTCCGAGGTAGACGTCGATGTCGCTGGTGTCGATCACGTCGTGGTTCCTTCGGTGCTGTTCACCCGGCCTGCCACGGCACTGATCGCCACATCCACATTACGAAGAGCCTCCCGACCTGCGAAGAAGCCGGTGGTCATGCCCCTAATCAGCGGTCTGTCAGTGCCTTCGGAGCTGGTGACACCACCCCCCGGGCCATGCAATCGACAAGGGGAGGTAGTCATGCCAACTCCGAAGGCCGGTAACCCCGTTGCGGGGCTACGAAGACGGTAATGGGGGGGGCGGCCCAGTCGGCTTCGAGCCGGGAGCGGAACGTGGTGTCGCGGTAGCGGGTCGGGACAGCATCTGTGACTCCTCTCCCGACTGAAGCCGGGGGCTTCTCGCTATGCCGGGTTGGCGTCGCGACGGACCAGCCCGGCCCGTAGAACGTTGATGGCTCCCACTGTGTCGGCGTGCGCGTGGTGGCCGCAGGCGACGCAGTGGAACTTTTCCTGGGTGGGCCGGTTCTTCTTGGCGGTGTGCCCGCATTCGGGGCAGGCGCGGGAGGTGTTGCGGGGGTTCACGGCGATCACTTCCCGTCCGGCGCTCTCAGCCTTGGCGTGCAGGATCGTCAGGAACACCCCCCATCCGGCGTCGTTGATCGACGTGTTGAGCCCGGCCTTCGCGGCGGCCCCGTTGGGCAGGAACGCGCCCCGCTGATCGGGGTCGGCCTTCGGTGCGGGGGCCTTGCTCATATTGCGGATCTTGAGGTCTTCGTGCGCGATGACATCGTGCGCGCGGACCAGGCCGAGCGCGGTCTTGTGTGCGTGGTCGAGGCGCTGGCGCCGTACCTTGCCGTGCAGCTTGGCGACTTTCTCCACCGCGCGCTGGTGGTTGGCGGTGCGGCCGGTGGCCTTGCATCGTGGGAACCGGGACAGGGCCTGCTGCGCGGCGTCGAGTTTCGCGGCGGCCTTGCGCCTGTGGCGAGGGTTGGGGACGAACTCGCCGTTCGAGTCGGCGAGGAAGTTCGCGATACCCAGATCGATCCCGGCCACGGATCCGGTCGCGGGCAGCGGTTCGGGCTGTTCCTGTTCGGCGGTCAGCACGACGAACCACTTTCGGCCCTCGTGCTTGACCGACACGGTCTTGATGTGGCCGGCCACCGGGCGGTGCTGGTTGACCTTCACATGCCCGACGCCCTGGAAGCGGACGCGGGTGGTCGGGTCGTGCGGGGTGGAGTCCCACCGGCAGCCGTCCCCGTCCCTGGGGAAGTCCACCGTGTCGAACCAGCGCACCCCGCGAAAACGCGGATAGCCGGGCGTGTCACCGGACTTGACCCGGCGGAAGAACGCGGCGAACGCCTTGTCGAGACGGCGCAGGGTGGCCTGCTGCGAACTGAACGACCAGCGGCCCTGATGCTCCGGGTCGAACGCCCGGATCTCCTTGAGCTGCGCGGACTGCGCCCCGTACTTGACTGTGGTCTTCGAGACGTGCTGGTAGGCGTCACGGCGTTCCTGCAACGCCCCGTTGTAGAGGGAGCAGTGATCCCGCAGCATCTCGGCCAGCGCCTGGGCCTGGCGGACGGTGGGCCGCAGGAGGAACTTGTACGCACGGATCATCCAGCCCACCCCCTCCGGTCGAGTTCGCTCGAACCTACTAAACTTGGCGTATGTCACCACGCTGGGAACCAGACCCCGATGTCCGACGTGGAAATCATGTCGTTTTCAACCTCCACGCACACTTGGTGTTTGTCACGAAGTACCGGCGGGAGATCTTCAACGGCGAGATGCTGACGCGCTGCGAGGCGATCATGCGGGACGTGTGCGAGAGCTTCGGCGCGGAGCTGCGGGAGTTCAACGGCGAGGGCGATCACGTCCACCTGCTCGTGCACTACCCGCCGAAAATCGCCCTGTCCAAGCTCGTCAACAGCCTCAAGGGCGTCAGCTCCCGGTATCTGCGCGCGGAGTACACCGGCCGGATCAACCGGATCGGCACAGGATCTGTGTTCTGGTCCCCGTCCTACTTCGCAGGGTCCTGCGGCGGCGCCCCCCTGAGCATCGTCAAGGACTACATCGAGAGCCAGAAGCGCCCAGCCTGACCGTCACCCCGAAGACGCAGAGAACTCCGGCGCTACGCGCCTCCGGACCGAGGATCGCATTCCCGCCCGGCCCGAAGGCCGGGATTCCCTGCAAAGAACAAGGGATGGAAACGTCGGGGACGTCGGGCATGCTGACCAAACCAAACTCCTGTCCTGCTGCTGCGGCCGAGTCGATTGTGCTGGTGGCCGGATGGCGGTGTCGGTGCGCCCCGCTGCACGCCGATGCCGGCATGGCGGCCACGGGGGTGCGGCTGGCGAGGACGAGTCATCACGTTGGCTGCCGCCCGGTGTGGGTGTACGGGCCAGGGTCTGTTCCCGTGGCATGGTCTGGTCCATCGCCAGCCGCCGGGTCGTCCCTCGGCAGCGTGGCCCGATCTGCCGCACCCCTGAACGCTCGGATGACATACGGCGTGGTTGCCGCCGCTGCCCGGAAAGCTGCTCCTTGCCCGATCCCGCGGGTGCGGAGTTGTGCCGCGGTCGCAGGACAGACTCAAGGGGGAGGCGAGCAGCGGGATCATGGTGTGTCCCGCGCTCGGTGGCCGTTCACTTCGGCTTCTGCTGCAGGACGATATGGGCACCGGGGATGAGCCAGATCCCTCGGGGCGGTGCTGGCGCTTCGCAAGAGCGTGGCGCCTGTGGCTGGCAGGGGGGTGAGGAGCGGTCTGGTACGGGATGCTGTGGCCCGTTTGAAGGAGCAGGCTGGTGTGGGGGGAGGGGGGCTCGTGCTGTGCGGCGCGCAGGGAGTTCCTGTCGGTCCATGATGCGTGGAGAGAGCGCGTGCGGCTTTTTTCTTGAGGGCGCCGATGGCCGCTGCTGCCAGTAGCGGGGGCCCGGTCGTACGAAGTACGGAGGCGTGCTGGTGGTGTCCAGCCAGCCTGCGGACCTCAGTGTCCGGGCGGCCGTGGTTAGTTGGCTGGTGGTCCATGGTGTGCCGGGGTCCCGCGTGCAGTGAGCGTCGAGCACGTCCTGCAGCATCGGTGGATGCCCGTGGTGACGGTGGTAGGCGTGGGTCCAGGACGCCAACTCCTTCTCCCGTCCCGTCACATGGATCGGAGCGTTGTGACGGCTTGGCTCGGTGCAGGAGGGGCGAGGGAGGAAGGCGGCTGGCTCGTCGGCGAGTCGGTAGGCCGCGGGTTGTTTCCAGCCGTTGTTGAGGTGCAGAGTGCTCAGCCAGCCTGCGTCGTGCAGCATCCGCAGTACGCGAGCACCGTCCTCGGGGGAGGGGAGGCAGCAGTGCCGGGCCAGCAGGCGTGGGCGTACGCCGACGGGGCGCCCCTGGTGACCGTGGGCCTGGGCCGTGAGATACACAGCGGCGAGACGGACATCGGCGCTCTGGTCACGCAGCAGCGGGTGGCCGGACGTCTGCCAGACCCATTCATGCAGGAGTCGGCGGGAGTGCCAGGCCAGCCGCGGGCCCAAGCCCAGACGGTCCTCGGCCAGCGCACAGGGCATGACCGGCATCTCGGCGGTCGGCACCGTGTAGGGGCTGCACAGCCAGCCGCCCGTGCGGAGTTCGAGGACGGAGGCTTCGGAAAGCCCGGTGCGCGGCTTGAGATCGTCGACCGTGAGCCAGGTAGTGCCGCTTTCACGGCCGCGCAGGACGAGCAGCAGCGCCAGGAGCCGTGCTGATGCGCTCTGCCCCGCACGAGCATGGCACAGGTGACGCAGAAGATTACTGAAGTCATCCGCATCTGCTGCCGTCGGGACACGCGTCGGCCATGAGCGGGATTCCTGCGCTGTCATCGAGTCCGCGACGGTGGCGTCGCCGTGTGCCCGGCGAGCACCCTCCTGCGCACATGCCAGGCACGAGGAAGCCTGTGACAGCTGCCGCGTATACGGCCAGCCGTCCGATTGCCCCGGCCCGGACGGCGTTGGGGCGGCCCTGGTGCCGGTGTCCTTGAGGACCCTGCTGCGAGGGATGGCGCGGGCACAGCGTGCACAGGTCCCGGCGACCGTCCATACCCGGTCCGCGACCCCCGGCACGAGCACCAGGACCATGGGGCCGCCGCAGCCTCTGGGGCCGCCATGCCAGGCACAGCGCCCGGCCCGGCAGCGGCAGACGGCATCCGGCACACGGATGTGCTGCACGTGTGCGCTGATGTGCCGCATTGCCGCCGCTCGGGCGGATCGCGCATCGTGGTAGCGGTCGCTGGGCGGGCTGCAATGGGGAGCCGAACAGTCCACGACGCAGACCCCCTCGGCCGGACGCCCCTTGGGAACCAGCCGGACCGTCCAGGAACGGCTCGCCCCTGCTGCGTCCCATTGCGCCTTGCCCATGCAGACTCCCAACCGTTGTGCACCGGGCGGCCCGGCTCGTCCGGAGGCCCGTGCGGCGCATCGGCGGCCGCGGCCGGGACCCTAGCGGCCTGCGTATCGCTGCCCCTGCGCACGACACCCCGCGTAGGCCGCGTGGGCGAAGAAGGATGGACACATGTCCGAAGAGGGAACATAGTCACGATTTGTGACGCATGGGTTGATGCTATCGAGCGGACACTCCGCCCGACCGGACGGTTCCGATTCCCTGGACCACAAGTGGCCATCGGCCATCGGCTGATCCTTGTCCTTTTGGGACGAAGTCCGGGGCCTTCGACCGCATCCAGGACCGGGTGCGGCGCCAGCGCACGCCTTCGGCGAGCAGGATGCGGCGCACCTGTGAGCGGCCTACCTCGTTCCCCTCG
>NZ_JBEPBI010000278.1:0-9517 GCF_040299045.1 Streptomyces sp. NPDC001027 | reverse complement strand
CGCCCGGGCCTTGGGCCGCGGCCGACACCCGGCGGACGTCTCCCAGCACCGGCAGCAGCACCGACAGCGCGTGCGGGCCCACGTCCCACAGGGCGCCCTTCTCCCCGCGCCAGGGTGTGCCGAACGGGCTGTCGCTCTCCGCGTGGAAGACGTCCCCGACCCACTCCGCGTGACCGGTGAACCAGCCCCCGACGCCCGCCTGCTCGGCGATCCAGGCGTCGGCCCCCGGCACGAACCGGGTGGTGAAGAAGACCACCGAGGCGACCCCCGCCCGCTCGGCGGCCCGCACCACGGCCTGTGCTCCCGCCGCCGTCGTGGCGACGGGCTTGTCCAGCAGGAGATGACAGCCGGCCTCGGCGGCCCGCACGGCGAGCGGCGCCTGGACGTCCGGCGGCAGGGCGACGGCCACCGCGTCCACGTCCGCCAACAGGGCGTCGACGTCGTCGTAGGGCCGGGCGCCGTGACGGCCGGCCAGTTCCTTGGCGGCCTCGACGCGCCGGCCCCAGACGCCGACGAGGTCGACGTCTTCGTGGGCGGCGAGGACGGGGGCGTGCACCATCCGGGCCCAGGGGCCGGTGCCGAGCAGACCGATGCGCATACCGTTGACTCCCTGAAAGACGGCGGGTGACGCGGGCGACTCGCGCGTCGCACACGCCGACGTGAGCCTCGCACATCCCCTCCGGCCGGGTCACCCCCCGGGTACCGCTTGCGGGATCAGGCGGCCCGGGCCTCCGACGGCCGGACAGGACCGGCCGCGGAGACCTCGGCCGCAGTGACCTCGGTCGCGGGGATCTCGGGCGACGGGATCTCGGGCGGGGCGCCGAGTGCCAGGGCGTCGGGGGCCGGGACCTCGGGGGAGAGGGCGCCGGGTGCTACGGCGGCGGCTGCCGGGGCGTCGGACGCGCCGCCGCGGATCAGGCGCAGCCGACGACGTCGGGGCGAGGCGTGACGCCGGTGGGAGTGAGCGGGGGCGGGGGCGAGCAGGCGGGTCTCGAGCCGGTCCATCACCGCCAGCAGGACGGACAGCATCGGCAGGAGCAGTACGGCGACCCAGAGCACGGTTCCCTCCTCGGCAGGCGACCACCTGGCGAGTGCTCCGATTCGGGCCGCTGATGCCTGCCGGGACGGCGTCAGCGGCGAAACCGTGCGGCGAAGCCCGTGAGCAGGGCGTCTGCCTGCGCCGATCCGTTCTCCTCGGAGATCTCCCGCACCGACTGCGGGGGGCGGATCACGGCGAACGCCACACGGTCCTCGTCGATCAGAGCGCCGTGCACCGCAGGCCGCGGCAGGCTGTTGTACGCCCAGTGCGCTGAGAAGTAGTAGCCGCCGGTGTCGTGGAGCACCACCAGGTCCCCCTCGGCGAGCGCGGGCAGCGGTCGGTCGTGCGCCACCACGTCCCCCGCGAAGCAGAGCGGCCCCGCGACGTCCTGCCGCACCAGCGGGGTCCGCTTGGGCAGGCCGTCCGGGCCGAACGCGGAGATCCGCAGCGGCCAGGCGTCCGGCATGAGGACGGTCCGGGTGGCGACCTGTCCGCCCGCGTGGGTGAGCGCGACCCGTCGGCCGCCCGCCTCCTTGACGTACTCGACGACGGCCGCGGTGAACCCGTTCTTGGCGATCAGCGACCGGCCGAACTCGGTGACCACCTGGTAGCGGCCGTCCAACAGCGCCGGCTCCGCGGCGTTGAGCGCGGCGACGTAGTCGGCGTAGGTGGGGGTGACCGCGTCGTCGGCGAAGTTCACCGGCAGGCCGCCGCCCAGGTCGAGACTGGTCACCTGACGGCGGCCGACACGCTCGTCGACGTCCACGGCGAGCCGGTGCACGGCGGCGAGACCCTCCGCGATCAACGGCAGCGGGCAGCCCTGCGAGCCCACGTGCGCGTGCAGCCGGGTCAGCCACGGCCGCCGCGCGAACGCCTCGACGACCCGGTCGCGGGCCCCGGGGTCGCGCAGTGCCACACCGAACTTCGAGGTCGCGGTCGCCGTGCTCATCGCGCCGATGGACCCGCCGCCGACCTGCGGATTGACCCGCAAGCCGAGCACGGACGAGCAGTCGGCGGGGCGCAGGGCGTCGATCCGGTCGAGCTCGTCGAGGTTGTCCGCGTTGAGCGCCACGCCCAGGGAGAGGGCCTCGCGGATCTCCCCGCGGGTCTTGGCGGGCGAGTCCAGCACGATGCGCGCGGGGGAGAACCCGGCGTCCAGCGCGAGCCGCAGCTCGCCGGGACTGGCCACCTCGCAGCCCATGCCCGCGTCGGCGAGCAGGCGCAGCACCGGCACCAGCGGACAGGCTTTGGCGGCGAAGGCGTGCAGCACGTCCGGCGTGCCGGCGAACGCCTCGTGCAGCGCGGCGACGCTGCCCCGCACACCCCGCACGTCCACGAACCCGGCGACCGGCCGCCCCTCGCCGAGCAGTCCCTCCGCGACGGCCCGCCGGACGATGAGCGCGACGGGAGTGACAGGAGTGACGGGAGCGACAGGGGGAGCAGGAGCGTCGGGGGCAGCGGGGGCGGCGTCGGTCTGATTGTTCTCGGCAGGGATCGGCATGTCTGGGCTCGGCATGTCTGGGCTGGGCACGTCTGCGGTCTCCTTCGGAGGGGGCGGGCTGGGGCGACGTCGGGCGGGGTGAGTGAGGACGGACGGGGGCGTCCTGTTCGCCGTCACCTGTGAACGTCTTCCCCGCGCCGCGCGTCCGCTCGCGCGCCGACGCGCCCGGACGGCCGCCGGGACGGGTGCCGGGACGGCGGCCGGGAGGGGCGTGCGGGCCGAAAAGAAGACTGCACACCCCTAGGGACCGACCGGACGGTATGCCATCCTTCGGGGCAGGACGACGAGTCGGACGGCGGGGCAGCGGCCCCGGGGGAGGACCGCGATGCATCACGCCCTTCGGTCACGGACCGCGTTCCGTCCCGCGGCGGACGCCCCGGCCGCGCCCGCGCGCCGCCCACGTCCGCAGCCCGTCCGGTCGCTGATCGACGCCGACGCCCTGCGGGTCCTGCACCGGGCCGCCCGGGTGCTGCTGGACGACCTCGCCGGACTCACCGACCGGCTGGTCGCCGTGCTGCAGGAGCAGGAGCCCGCCTACCGCTCGGCCGTGACATGCGATCCCACCGCCACCTGGCAGGAGGTGCACCGGTCGCTGCGGCACAGCGTGTCCTCGCTGCTGGACCCGCGCGGCAGCCGGGACGCGGCCCGCCGGTGCTCGTGGCGGATCGGCGCCACCCGTGCGGAGCAGGGCCTGCCGCTGGACGCCCTGCTGCACGCCTTCCGGCTGGGCGGGTCCCTGGTGTGGCAGGGCCTCATCGACGAGACCGCCCGCACCGCTCCCGAGGACGTGCGGCTGCTCGTGCACGTCGCGACCGACGTGTGGCACTTCGTCGACGAGCACTGCACCCTCGTCGCGGACGCCTACCGGCAGGTCGAACGGCAGCTCGCCTGGCGGCGCGAGAACCGGCTGCGGGTGCTGGCCGGCGCCCTGCTGGACGGGGCCAGCCGCATCGCCGACCTGCCGGAGACCGCGCAGGCGCTGGACCTCCCCGAAGAGGGCCGGTACGTGGTGGTGGCGGTGACGGCCGGCTGCCCCACCGCCGGGGCCGGGGCGCGGGCCGCCCTCGCGCGGGGCGCCCGCGCGTACTGGCACACCGGCGTCGAGGTGGACTACGGCATCGTCCTGCTGGACGAGGACGCCGACGCCGGGGCGGTCGGCCGGACCGGCCACGAGCGGCCGCCGCCCGCCGTCACCGGAGCCGGAGCCGAGGCCGGGAGCGGGGCCGGAGCGGCCGGCGTCGCGCCCGCCGCGCACTCCGCGCGGACGGGCGTCAGCACGGCAGTGACGGGCCTGGCCGCCGTCGGCGAAGCCCGCCGGCTCGCGGACGTCGCGCTGGGCCTGTGTCCCCTGACCGGCGGCGCCATCCGCCTGACCGAACACCTCCCGGCCGCGCTCGTGGTCTCCGCCCCCGATCTGGGCGCGGCGCTGGTCGAGCGGGCGCTCGGCCCGCTGGGGAACCTGGAGCCCGCCGACGAGGCCGTCCTGCTCGACACCCTCGCCGCCTGGCTGGCCTGCGACGGCTCCGCGCAACGGGCGGGGGAGCGGCTGTACTGCCACCGCAACACCGTCCTCAACCGCCTGCGCCGCTACGAGCAGCTGACGGGCCGGTCACTGGCCCGGCCGGCCGACCTGATGGAAGTCGGCCTCGCCCTGACGGCGCGGGGCCTGTACCCCCGCTGACCCCGGCGCGGGACCTGTGGTCCCGCCGGCCTGGCGCGAGGCCTGTGCCCCCGCTGACCCGGCGCGAGGGCCGTGGCTCCCGCTGACCGGCGCGGACCGGCCGCGTCTGGGCAGCCGCACAAGCCGCCCCGCCCCGCGTTGGTCGCGCGCAGCGACCCCGCCGCCGCGCCTGTACCGCCCCTCGTCCGCCGTGCTGTCGTGAGCTCCCCTTCCCCCGAACGCCGTGCCCACGGGCACGGTCCCGAGGAGCCGCGATGCCCCAGGCACCCCCGCAGGAGCGGCCCGCCCTGCACGTCGAACGCCTCGACGTGACGTACGGGCGGGCCCTGTCGGCCCTGCGCTCCGTGTCCCTGACCGTCCCGCACGGCGCGGTGGTGGCCCTGCTGGGCGCCAACGGCGCCGGCAAGTCCACGCTGCTGCGGGCCGTCTCGGGCACCCTCCGGCTGCACCGCGGCGCCGTCACGGCCGGCCTGATCCGCTACGGGAGCACGGTCCTGGACGGCCGTGACCCCGTAGCGGCCGTACGCGCCGGCGTCGTCCAGGTCCCGGAGGGCCGCCGGGTCTTCGCCGGACTGACCGTGGAGGAGAACCTGCGCGCCGGGGGCCTCGGCCCCGGCCGGCGCCCGCCCGGACAGGTCCGCGAGGCGCGGGAGCGGGTGCATGCCCTCTTTCCCCTGCTCGCCGAACGCGGGCGGCAGGCGGCCGGGCTGCTGTCCGGCGGCGAGCAGCAGATGCTGGCCATCGGCCGTGCGCTGATGGCCGCGCCCAGGCTGCTGCTGCTCGACGAACCCTCCCTCGGTCTCGCCCCGCGCATGGTGCATCGGATCGCCGAGGTGATCCGGGAGATCAACGCCCAGGGCACGGCCGTCCTCCTGGTCGAGCAGAACGCGGGCATGGCGCTCTCCCTCGCCGGCCACGCCCACGTCCTCGAGGTGGGCGAGGTCCGGCTGTCCGGGCCCGCCGACGAGCTCGCCCGCACGGACGCGGTACGCCGCCTCTACCTCGGCGACCCGGCCGACGACCAGGGGGCCGCGTGACCGCCGCCCGCGCCGAACGCGTCGCACGCACCGCCCGGGGCCTCGCGGGAGACCGGCCGCCGGCGCCGCCCCCCGCCCTGTACGTCGAGGACGTCACCGTGCGCTTCGCGGGCCTGACCGCCCTCGGCGCCGTCTCCCTGACCGTCGCGCCGGGTTCCGTGCACGCCCTCATCGGACCCAACGGCGCCGGGAAGTCGACCTGCTTCAACGTCCTGTCGGGCCTGTACCGCCCGGAGTCCGGACGGGTGCGGCTCGGGGACGCCGATCTGACCGGACTCGCCCCGCACCGCATCGCCGCACTCGGCGTCGCCCGCACCTTCCAGAACATCGTCACCACCGAGGGCACCGTCGCCGACAACCTGATGCTCGGCCGACACGCTCTGTCGCGGGCCGGTTTCGCCGCGAGCGCCCTGCGTCTGCCCCGGGCCGCGCGCGAACAGCGGGCGCACCGCGAACGGGTCCGCGAGATCGCCGAACTCACCGACCTCGCCGCCCACTTCGACACTCCCGTCGCCCTGCTGTCCTACGGCGACCGCAAACGCGTGGAGTTCGCGCGCGCCCTGTGCCTGGAGCCGCGGGTGCTGCTCCTCGACGAACCGGTCGCCGGCATGAACGGCGCCGAACGCGCCCGCACGGCCGAGACGATCGCCGCCGTCCGCGCACGACTCGGCCTGTCCGTACTGCTCGTGGAGCACGACATGGGCCTGGTCATGCGTCTCGCCGACGAGGTCACGGTCCTCGACTTCGGCCGGACGCTCGCCCACGGCTCCCCCGACGAGGTGCGCGCACACCCCGAGGTGCTGCGCGCCTACCTCGGCGTCCCCGGAGAGGACACCGCATGACATCCTTCCTCGACAGCGTCCTCGCGGGTCTCGCCCTCGGCGCGGTCTACGCCCTGGTCGCGCTCGGCTTCGTCGTCATCTTCAAGGCGTCGGGCGTGCTCGACTTCGCCCACGGCTCCCTGCTGCTGTTCGGCGGCTACCTGACCGCCGTCCTCCACGACGACCTGGGATTCGCGGGCGCGCTCGCGGTGTCCGTCCTGTCGACCGCGGCGCTCGCCGGCGCACTGGACCGACTGCTGCTGCAGCGCGCCGACCCCGACCCCGGGGCCGCCCATGTGCAGACCATCGTCACCATCGGCGTCGACATCGTGCTGCTGACCGATCTGTCCCGGCGCATCGGCGGCGACCTGCTCCCCCTGGGCGACCCCTGGGGCGACTCCGTGACCCGGCTCGGCTCCGTCACCGTCGCCGACAGCCGGATCGCCGCGATCGTCGTCTGCGCGCTGGCCATCGGCGGCGTCTTCGCCCTGTTCCGGTTCACGCCCTGGGGCCTCGCGCTGCGGGCCGCCGCCGAGGACACCGAGGCCGCGGCCCTGATGGGAGTGCGGCTGAGCCGGGTGCGGACGCTCGCCTGGTGCCTGGCCGGCGCCCTCGCCGCCCTGGCGGCCGTGTTCCTCGCCGCGTTCCCCGCCCCCGGACTGGAGCGGACCACCGGCCAGATCGCCCTCAACGCCTTCCCGGCGGCGATCCTCGGCGGACTCGCCTCGCCGCCCGGCGCCCTCGCGGGCAGCCTCCTCATCGGCCTGACCGAGGCCCTGGCCGCCGGCTACCAGTCCGAACTGCACGTCCTGGGGGACGGGTTCGGCGACGTCGCGCCCTACGCGGTGATGGTCGCCGTCCTGCTGGTGCGCCCCACCGGGCTGTTCGGCGCGAAGGGAGCGGTACGTGTCTGAGCGCATCCCCAAGGGCGCGGGCGCGCTCCTGACGGCTCTCCTGCTGTGCGCGCCGCCCTTCTACCTCGACGCCTTCTGGCTGCGCATCGGCCTGTTCTCCATGGCCGCCGCCATCGGCGCCGTCGGCCTCGGCCTGCTGACCGGAGCCGCCGGCCAGCTGTCCCTGGGCCACGCCTTCTTCCTCGCCGTGGGCGCCTACGGCTACACCTGGCTGGCGGGCGAACCGGGCCCCGGGCTGCCGCCCGTGCTCGCCGCGCTCCTCGCGGTGCTGCTGGCCGGGGCGGCCGGCGGGCTCTTCAGCCCCGTCGCCGGGCGGGTGCGCGGCATCTACCTGGGCGTCGCCACGCTCGCCCTGGTCTTCCTGGGGCACCACGTGCTGCTCACCGCCGACTCCGTCACCGGCGGCTTCAACGGCCGTTCGGTGCCGCCGCTGACCGTCGGCGGTTTCTCCTTCGCCGACGACGGCTCCTCACTCGTCGTCCTCGGCGTGCCCTTCGGCGGAGAGGAACGCCTCTGGTACCTCGGGCTCGTCCTGCTGGCCGGCGCCTGGTGGACGGCGCGCGGCCTGCTGCGCGGACGCCCCGGACGCGCCCTGACGGCGTTGCGCGACAGCGAGACCGCGGCCGCCGTGATGGGCGTCGACGTCGCCCGCCACCGCTCGGCGGCCTTCGTCGTGTCGTCGATGTACGCGGGCCTGGCCGGCGTCCTGCTCGCGCTGGCCTTCCGCCGGGTGGTCCCCGACTACTTCGGCCTGGCCCTCTCGGTCGACTACCTGGCGATGATCGTCATCGGCGGCCTCGGGTCCGTGGCCGGCGCCGTCGCGGGCGCCGTGTTCGTCACCGCGCTGCCCCTGCTGATGACCCGTTACGCCGATCAGCTGCCGCTGGTGACCGCCCCCGGCGCCGGCGCCGGCGGAGTCGGCCCGACGGAGGCGGCGCGCTACCTGTACGGCGCCGCCATCGTCCTCGTCCTGCTGTACGCCCCCGACGGCCTGCGCGGCCTGACCCGCCGAGCCCGCGCCCGTCTGCGACCCGCCGCCGCGTCCCCGGCGGCCGTGAACCGTCCGCCCGCCTCCGCAGTCCGAGCCAAGGAGCCCACCCAGTGAACCGCACGCAGCCCAGACACCGCGCCCACGTCCCCCTCCTCGCCGCCGCGCTGGCGGCCCTGCTCGTCACGGCCACCGGCTGCAGCTCCAAGGCCGGAGGCGGCGGCGGTTCCGAAGGGGCCGACGGCGTCAAGGGAGGCCCCGGAGTCACCGACAAGACCCTGCGGCTCGGCGCCCTGACCGACCTGACCGGCCCCTACGCGACCCTGGGCAAGTCCATCGTGCAGGCCCAGCAGATGTGGGCCGACGAGACCAACGCGGCCGGCGGCGTCTGCGGCCGCAAGGTCGAGATCGTGGTCAAGGACCACGGCTACGACGTGCAGAAGGCGGTCACCGCCTACGCCGACCTGGCCCCCGACGTCGTCGCCCTGCCGCAGGTCATCGGGTCCCCCGTGGTCGCCGCCCTCCTCGACGACATCGAACGCGACCACCTGCTGACCTTCCCGCAGGCGTGGGCCGCCTCCCTGCTCGGCAAGGACGCCGTGCAGGTCATCGGCACCACCTACGACATCGACATGATCGCCGCCGTCGACTTCCTCACCCGGACGAAGGGACTGGCCAAGGGCGACTCCGTCGGCCATGTCTACTTCGAGGGCGACTACGGCGCCAACGCCCTGGAAGGGTCCACCTGGGCGGCCGGGCGCGCCGGGCTCACGATCGTGCCGCAGAAGATCAAGGCGACCGACACGGATCTGTCGGCGCAGGTGTCGGCGCTGCGCAGGGCGGGTGTGAAGGCCGTCCTGATCAGCGCGGGTCCGGCGCAGACGGCCTCGCTGGTCGGGGTCGCCGCCTCGCGCGGGCTGAGAGTGCCCGTCGTCAGCAGCGCGCCCGGCTTCGCGCCCCAGCTGATGAAGACGCCCGCGGCGCCCGCCCTGCTGGCCATGCTGAACGTGGTGAGCGCGGCGCCCGCCGTGAGCTCCGACCTGCCCGGCGTCCGGCGGATGGCCGCCGCCTACGGCAAGAAGTACCCCGACTCCCCGGTGGACGCCGGCACGCTGTCCGGCTACAACGCCGCCCAACTGCTCGGCGCCGACCTGAAGAAGGCCTGCGCGGCCGGCAGCCTGGCCCGGGAGGACGTGGTGAAGGCCCACCGCTCGCAGAAGAACGCCGACACCGGCCTGGGCTCGCCGCAGGACTTCTCCGACGTCACGAAGCCCGCGGCCCTGTCCAGCTATGTGCTGAAGCCGGACGCGAAGGCGCTCGGCGGTGTGGTGGGCGTGGAGGACGCGCACCTGGCGCCGGGCGTCACGGAGTACCTGGCCGGCCGCTCCTGACCGTCCCGGGGGCGATTCAGCGGCCCGGCTGCTGAATGCGTTCGCTCGATTCCATTGGACCCGCGGCCGACGGGGGGCCAGGGTGGAGAGGTGCGGGGGGGGGCCGGGCCCGCACCGCCCCCCCGCACAGAACCACCCCCCCCCC
>NZ_JBEPBI010000277.1:0-9587 GCF_040299045.1 Streptomyces sp. NPDC001027 | reverse complement strand
AACGTGACCGCACGGGCCGTGACCGCCCCGGACGGACCGCCCCGGCGGTCAGTCCTGCGGGAAGTCGCCCGTGAGCGCCGAGGCGATCCGCAGGTGCCCTCCGGCCTCCGCGTGCCGGCCCTGCCGCTCCAGGGTGCGGCCCAGCATCAGCCGGGCGTAGTGCTCGACCGGGTCGCGCTCGACGATGACGCGCAACTCGGCCTCGGCGCGGCGCAGTTGGGCCGAGTGGTAATAGGCGCGGGCCAGCAGCAGGCGCGGACCGGTCTGCTCCGGCGTCTCCTCGACCAGGCCGGCCAGCACCCGGGCCGCGGCGCTGTACTCCCGGGCCCCGAAGAACAGTTGCGCCCGCTCCCAGCGTTCGGCCGGCGTCCCGTGGGAGTAGTACTCCTCGGTCCCGCCCTGTGCCCTCTCGTACCTCATGTCCACTGCTGACCTCCTTCGAGGCCGTCAACCGGACCGTGTACTTGAATATTCCACTACGCCGGTGGCGGCGGCCGGCTCTCGTCGGGTCCGAGCGGGACGTCGAGGAGGGTCGTCAGCTCCGCCGTGAACGCCCGCGTCCGGGCGCCGTCCAGTCCGCCGAGCGGCTCCAGCAGTCGCTCCAGCAGTCCCTGGACGACCGTGATCGCCCGCAGGGTGACGTCCCGCCCCCGCCCGGTGAGGGACAGCTGCACGGCGCGGGGATCGCGCGGGTCCCGGACGCGTTCGATCAGCCCGGCGGACTCCAGGGCGCGGGCGAGCTTGGAGACGTAGAGCGCCTCCAGGCCGGTGTGGTCGGCGAGCCTGCGCTGGCTGGGGCGTTCGCCGGCGCGCTGCATTCCGTACAGCGACGCGACCAACGAGTACTGCGCGTGGGTGAGTTCGAGCGGGGCCAGCGCCCGGTCGACCGCCACGCGCCACTTCGTCGACAGACGCCACACCAGGTAGCCGGGCGTGGCTCCTTCGGAACCCTTGCTCATGCTCGTTAGTTTACATGGCTACTATGCCTGGTCCCTCGCCTTGAGGGAGGGACGGCCGTGGGCGGCTCGCAGAAGGGTCGCGGCGCCGCGCACCGCGGCCGTGTGGGGCGCGGGGACGACCCGGACGGGCGCGTGCAGCCGGTCGGGGAGGCGGTAGGCGAGGTCCGGGCGCAGCGCGCCCCCGCCGGCGAGGAGCGCGCCCCGCACGAGGGCGTCGCGTGCCTGGGAGGTGCGGTCCTGATCCAGCATCGCCGCCACCATGGCGGCGACCGCCTCGACGATCCGCGCGGGCGGGGTGAGACGGTCCAGGTCGCTGGTGCCGAGCGCGGTGTGGCGGGCGTCGGTCACCGCGCCGTCGGTGAGGAGCGTGACCTCACTCAGATGGGCGCCGATGTCGACGACCAGCAGCGGGCGGGTCAGATCGGCGTCCGCGGCCACGGCTACGGCGCGCGCGGCGGGGACGGTCAGGAACGCACGGGGCCGCAGGACCTCGACCGCGGTGCGGGCCTCGGTCCGGTAGGCCATGCCGCCCAGCACGGGTGTGGCCACGATGACCAGCGGGCGGCCGAAGCGGGGCAGGCGATGGCCGAGCAGCCGGTCGAGCATCCGGGCGGCCCCGGGGGTGTCGACGATGGCGCCGCGCCGGACGGGATACGTGGCGCCCGTGGCGGGGAAGCCGACCGTGGGCACGTCGACGATCATCCGCCCGGCCGAAGAACAGGCACGTGTGCGGGCGCTGCCCAGGTCCAGTGCGACGCCCCAGCACTGCCGGCGTCGGGGCCACGCGCGCCGCCGGGCGGTCACGGAGCCGGAGACGGACACGGGGCCGGAGAGGGACACGGGGCCGGAAAGGGGCACGGGGTTCACCGTCCGGCCTCCCCGACGTGCCGGCACCGGGTGCAGCAGCGGGCCTGCGGCACGATCATCAGGTGCTCCCGGGCGATCGGCTCCCGGCACCGCCGGCAGACCCCGTAACGGCCCTGGTCCATCCGCGCGAGGGCGGCTTCCACGTCGGTGAGGACCATGCGGGCGGAGGCGGCGAGCTTCACGCGGACCTCCATCTGGGAGACGGCCCGCCGGTCGAGGGCCGCGTCCGTGCGGGTCGTGGCGGGGGAGGAGAGCTGCTGCAGCTGCTCCCGGCGGAACAGGCGCTGCTCGTGCAGGTTCTCGCGCAGCGCGGCGAGGTCCTCGACGGACAGGGTCGTCGGGTCGCGGTCGTCGACGATCTGGTGGTGCACCGAATCACCCCTTGGGCAGGGCAGGGCAGGGCGGGACAGGGCGGGAGCGGGCGGACGAGGACGGGCGGGGCCCGTCAGACGGCGGCGTCCCGCTGGCAGGGGACGCAGAAGCGGGTGTACGGCAGGATCTCCAGGCGTTCCACGGGGATGGGCCCGGAGCAGCCCCGGCAGACGCCGTAGCTGCCGTCCCGGACGCGGACGAACGCGGCCTCGACCTCGGCGAGCACCCGCCGGACCGTGTCCTTCTGCGCGGACATCACCTGTTCCGCCGTGTCGGGTCCGACCTCGTCGATGGCCTTCAGCTGGGCGTGGCGGGAGGCGCGTTCGTGTTCGAGGCGCTGGCGGGCCTCGTGGGCCGTCAGCCGTTCGGGGCGGGCCTCTGACCGGGGCGTGTCGAGCGACATCACGGTTCCTTCTTTCGGCGGGCGGTGCGCGGCGGGGCCGCTCGCAGCCGACGGGGCGGCGGGCGGCGGCCGCGGTCGCGGGCGGCGGTCCTGCCTCCACGGTGGCCGCGCCGCGGCCGGAATCCCATCGGGCGCAGTACCCATTCCGGGGCCGTCCCGTGGCCCATCGCCGATGGGTGCGCCGGACGGCGGAAATGGGCATCGGAGCCCATCGACGACGGAGCGGGCAGGGGGGAAGCTGGTCAGGACCTGCGGTGGAGACACAGTCGTCTCCCGGAGCACAGCAGAGGAAGGCGTCGTCCCGGTGTCCCTGTTCTGGCGGATCTTCGCGCTCAACGCGGTGGTGCTGGGCAGTGCCACCGCGCTGCTGCTGTGGGCTCCGGTGACCGTGTCCGTGCCGGTGGTGCTGACCGAGGCCGTCATCCTCGTGGCCGGCCTGGTCGTCATGCTGGTCGCCAACGCCGCCCTGCTGCGGATCGGGCTGGCCCCGCTCGACCGGCTCACCCGGCTGATGGCCACCGTCGACCTGCTGCGCCCCGGCCAGCGGCTGCCCGAACGAGGCCGGGTCGAGACGGCCGAACTGATCCGCGCCTTCAACGCCATGCTGGAGCGACTCGAGCACGAAAGGGCGTCCAGCAGCGCCCGCGTCCTGCTCGCGCAGGAGGCGGAGCGACGCCGCATCGCCCAGGAACTGCACGACGAGGTGGGCCAGAGCATGACGGCGATCCTGCTGGCGCTGGAGCGGACCGCCGACGACGCGGACGAGCCGCTGCGCGGTGAACTGCGGCAGATGCAGGAGATCACCCGGGGAAGCCTGGACGAGGTGCGGCGTCTCGTGCGCCGGCTGCGGCCGGGCGTCCTGGAGGACCTCGGCCTGATCAGCGCGCTGACCTCGCTCACCACGGAGTTCGCCACCCATGTCGGACTGCGCGTGGTGCGCCGCTTCGACACCGGCCTGCCGGTGCTGGACCAGCAGACGGAACTGGTGCTGTACCGCGTCGCCCAGGAGGCCCTGACCAACGCGGCCCGCCACGCCGAGGCCGGACGGGTCGAAGTCGGTCTGCGGCACACCGGCGAGGCGGTGGTCCTGACGGTGGCGGACGACGGCCGGGGGACCGGGCCGGCCCCCGAAGGGGCGGGCATGCGCGGAATGCGCGAGCGGGCCCTGCTGATCGGGGCCACGCTCGACATCACCTCCCGGCCGCAGGCCGGCGCCGAGGTCCGACTGACCGTGCCCCTCCTCAGGAAGCAGCCATGAGCGCGCCCGACACCTCCGTGATCCGCATCCTCCTCGCCGACGACCACGCGCTGGTCCGTCGCGGCGTGCGACTCATCCTCGACCGCGAGCCGGACCTCGAGGTCGTCGCCGAGGCCGGGGACGGCGCGGAGGCCGTCGACCTGGCCCGCACCCACCAGGTCGACCTCGCGGTCCTGGACATCGCGATGCCCCGGATGACCGGCCTGCAGGCCGCCCGCGAACTCGTCGCGCTGAAGCCGGAGCTGCGGGTGCTGATGCTGACGATGCACGACAACGAGCAGTACTTCTTCCAGGCGCTGAAGGCCGGCGCCAGCGGATACGTGCTGAAGTCGGTGGCCGACCGCGACCTGGTGGCCGCGTGCCGGGCCGCCATGCGCGACGAGCCGTTCCTGTACCCGGGCGCGGTCACCGCGCTCATCCGCAACTACCTCGACCGGGTCCGGGGCGGTGAGGAGCCGCCCGACCAGGTGCTGACCGCCCGCGAGGAGGAGGTCCTCAAGCTCGTCGCCGAGGGCCACTCCTCCAAGGAGATCGCCGAGTTGCTCTTCATCAGCGTCAAGACCGTCCACCGGCACCGAGCGAACCTTCTGCACAAGCTCGGGCTGCGCGACCGGCTGGAACTCACCCGTTACGCGATCCGCGCGGGCCTCATCGAGGCCTGACCACGTCGCTCACCGCATCGGGGCCTCAGGGGCCCCAGGGGCCGCTCGCCCGCGGCGGCCCGCGGCACGCGGGTTCCGCGCTGCCGCGCCGCCGCGCCCACACCGACATCGACCCGGAAGGGGGACGGGGCATGGCACGCCGCACGCACACAGCCCCGCCTCCGGGAGGCCGGATCCCGGCAGCCGTGCCCGCGGCGGTGCACGCCGTCCTGCTCGTGCTGCTCGTGCTGCTCGGTGCGTCCGGTGCGTCCGGTGCGTCCGGTGCGTCCGGGGCATTCGGTCCGTTCGGTTCGTTCAGTTCGTTCCGTCCGTTGGGTTCGCCGGCCCTCGGCGGCGCCGACGTCACGGCGTCCGGCGGCACGGCGGACGCCGCCCGGGTCTCGTCGGCGCACGGCGCGCCGCACGCACAGGACGCGGACCCCGCGGACCAGGCACTCCCCTCAGCCACCGCCCGGACCGCCGGGGACGCCGGCGGCGAACGTCATGCACCGACGGTTCCCGCCTCCCACCCGCAGCGCGACACGGCGGGCGACCCGCTCGGGCCCGGACGGACCCGGGCGCCGGCGACCGACGCACCGGCCCCGGAGCAGCGAGCACACCGTCCCGGCATGCGGGCTCCGCCTTCCGTCTCCGGCGACTGAACCCTTCTCTTCCTCTCCCTTCCCGGCCGCGGCCAGCGTCGTGGCCGCGGTGTGCCCGCCGGAGGCCCGCTGTGCAACGCTCCCCGCTCGTCAGAGGGCTCCTCGCCCTCGCCGTCGTCGCCCTGTCGCTGTACGTCGCGCTCACCGTGCCGGTCCACCTCGGACTCGACCTGCGGGGCGGAACCCAGATCGTGCTCGAGACCCGCCCCGCCGACCCGGCCGACGCCGGCGCCGAGGTCACGGACCGTACCGTGGAGGTGCTGCGCGGCCGGATCGACGCACTCGGCGTCGCCGAACCCGTCATCGCCCGGTCCGGCAGCGACCGGATCGTCGTCGAACTGCCCGGCGTGCAGGACCCCCGCAAGGCGGCCGACGTCCTCGGCCGGACCGCGCAGCTCACCTTCCACCAGGTGCTCGGCACGGCGGACGACGCCGACGGCACGTCGGACTCGCTGCCGAAGCGCCCCCACGAGCAGGTGACGGCCGACGAGTCCGGCAGGCCGCTGCGCCTGCGGGCCGCCGCACTCACCGGCAAGGACGTCGCGAAGGCGGCCGCCCGCTTCGACCAGCAGACCGGCGCCGGGTGGCACGTCACGGTGGACTTCAAGGGGGCGGGCGAAGCGGGCTGGGCCCGGCTGACCGGCGAGGCCGCGTGCCGTCCGCCCGGGGACCCGGGTCGCCGGGTCGCCATCGTCCTGGACGACAGGATCATCTCCTCGCCGCAGGTCGACCCCTCCGTGGCGTGCCGGTCCGGCATCAGCGGCGGCTCCACCCAGATCACGGGGTCGTTCGACGACGGCGAGGCCAAGGAGCTGGCGCTGCTCGTCAACGGAGGCGCCCTGCCGGTGCCGGTCGAGACCGTCGAGCAGCGCACCGTCGGCCCCACCCTCGGCGCGCGGGCCATCGAGGCGAGCGCCTGGGCGGCCGTCGTCGGCGCCGCCGCGACGTCGTTGTTCGTCATAGCCGTCTACCGGATCACGGGAGTCCTCGCCACGGTGGCCCTCGCCTGCTACGGCCTCATCTCCTACGCCGCCCTCGCCGCTCTCGGAGCCACCCTCACCCTGCCCGGGCTCGCCGGGTTCGTCCTGGCCATCGGCATGGCGGTGGACGCCAACGTGCTCGTCTTCGAACGCGCCCGCGAGGAGTACGCGGCCCGCCGCCGGCCCACCCCCCGCTCGTCGCTGACCGTCGGTTTCCACAAGGCCCTCAGCGCGATCGCCGACTCCAACATCACCACTCTCATCGCCGCCGGCCTGCTGTTCTGGTTCGCGTCCGGACCCGTGCGCGGCTTCGGGGTCACACTGGGCATCGGCGTCCTGGCCTCCATGCTCAGCGCCCTCGTCGTCACACGCGCCCTCGCCGACCTCGTGGTCGGCCGGCCCGGACTGCGTCGCCGTCCCCGCCTGACCGGCATCGCGCACACCGGCGCCGTCCGCGCGCGGCTCGCCCGCACGAACCCGGGCCTGCTGCGGCGACCCCGCCGGTGGCTGGCCGTCTCGGCCGCGGCCCTCCTCCTGGCGGGCTCCGGGATCGCCGTGCGCGGTGTCGACCTCGGCGTCGAGTTCACCGGCGGTCGCCTCGTCGAATACGCCGTGCAGGCGCCCGTGGACGCCGACCGGGCCCGTTCCGCGCTCGCCGACGCCGGGTTCCCCCGTGCCGTCGTCCAGACGTCCGGCGAGAACCGGTTCACCGTCCGCACGCACCACCTCAGCGAAGCGCAGGCGGCGACGCTCACCGACGCGGTCACCGACCTGGCGCCCCAGGCCGACAAGATCCGTGACGAGTCCATCGGGCCCAGCCTCGGCGAGGAGCTCCGGCACGGCGCCCTCGTCGCCCTCGTCGTCGCCCTCGGCGCGCAGCTGCTGTACCTGGCGGCACGCTTCCGCTGGCTGCTGGGAAGCTCCGCCGTCGTCGCGCTCGCCCATGACGTCGTGATCCTCGTCGGCGTCTTCGCCTGGCTCGGCAAGCCCGTCGACGGCGTCTTCCTGGCGGCGCTGCTGACCGTCATCGGGTACTCCGTCAACGACTCGGTCGTGGTCTTCGACCGGATCAGGGAACTCGGCCGCCGCGACCGCGGGTCGCCCTTCGCCCGGGTCGCCGAGCAGGCGCTGCTGCAGACCCTGCCGCGGACCGTCAGCACCGGCATGGGCGCCGCGTTCATCCTCACCGCACTGGCCGTCCTCGGCGGCGACACCCTCACCGACTTCGCCCTCGCCCTGCTCGTCGGCCTCGTGGTGGGCACCTGGTCCTCGATGTTCACCGCCACGCCGCTGGCCGTCGAACTGCACCGGCTCACCCGGGCCGGCTCCTCGCGGGGGCGCGGCACGCTCGGCCGTCCGAGTGGTGGCCTGCGGGGGCCGTGAGGCCTTGGCGCCGGGGTGGGACGTATGGCCTCTGAGCGCCGGTGGACGGGCCCCGCCCCGAGTGCCGGCCGGGCGCGAACATGGAAGGGACAAGGCCATCGACACTGAATCCGCGAGCGGTCCGTACCCGTCGCTCGAGCACGGGAACGGGGCGGTCCCCGATCTCCGGTGCCGCGGGATCGACCCGGACTTCTGGTATCCGGTGGCGGTGTCCCGGAGCGTGGCGAGGAAGAAGACGTTCGCCGCCCGGTTCGCGGGGGAGCGGATCGCCCTGTACCGCGGCGAGGCCGGCACGGTCTTCGCCCTGGAGGACCGGTGCGCGCACCGTCAGGTGCCCCTGAGCATGGGGGTGGTGGAGGGGGAGGCGCTGCGCTGCTGCTATCACGCCTGGGCGTACCGCGGCGACGGCCGCATCTCGCAGATCCCGTATCTGCCCAAGGGAGTGGGCCGGCCGCCGCGGGGCGTGCGCGCCTACCCCGTGCGGGAGGCCTACGGCCTCGTCTTCGTCTTCCCCGGCGATCCCGAGAAGGCCGCCGTGACGCCCCTGCCGGACCTGCCCGAGTTCGGTTCGGCCCGGCACCGGACCATGACGTTCTCGCGCACCGTGCGGTGCCACTACTCGTTCATGCACGAGAACCTGCTCGACATGAACCACCAGTTCCTGCACCGGGGCGTGCTCGGCAGGATCCAGCCCCGGCTGCTGGGGTTCGACACGGGGCCCGACTTCGTGGAGGCGCGGTACCTGTTCGTCCCCGCGGGCGGGAGGAAGGACCGGGGTGCGGGTCTGCTGTCCGCCGAGGGGCTGAGCGGCGGTTCGTCGCCGGACGTCGTCACCGTGCGCACCCAGTACCCGTACCAGACGCTGCGGGCGGTCCCGGAGAAGGCCGAGCTGCCCGCGTTCTCCCTGTGGGCCGCCTATGTGCCGCAGGACGCCGAGCAGCGCGTGAACCACACCTTCGGACTGCTCATGATCGCGAAGCCGCCGATCCCCGGGGCCCTGCACATGGCCTGGCCGTTCATCAGGAGGTTCACCGAGCGGGTGTTCGCGGAGGACCGGATGGCCGTCGAGGCGGAGCAGCGGGCCTGGGACGAGCAGGGCGAGGACCGCAACCAGGAGGTCTTCCCCTTGATCCTGCACGTCCGCGACGTGCTGCGGAACAACGGCGTCCCGCTGAGCCCCACCACGGCGCACGCCGGCGCGGGCCCCTGCGGGGGCGGCGCCGTGTGCACGTCCTGACGCCGGATCGGGCGACCGGCGGCCCGCCGCGCGGGCAGGCGCGGCCCGACCGCCTCACTGTCCGCCGGCCCGCCGGACACGGGTGACCGGACGCCGACGCCCCCCGCCGACGACCCTCCCGGCCCCGTCACCGGCCGCGGGACCTGCCGGGCCCACCGGCTGTGACTTCTCCCACCTGCTCTTGCCGGGGTGCGGAACGCTTGCCTACGTTCGGTCGCATGTCCTCCCATGGCGACGCTTTCCCCGCCGAACCCGACGAAGGCGCCGAGGCGCGCGGGCCTGCCGGGGACCGGCCCGACGCGTCCGCCCTGGTCGGTCTGGACATCGACCTGAGCTCCCACGAAATGCTCCGCCGCGCCCATGTGCTCGACGCCCTCGGCCCCGCCTGGGACCCCCTCGCCGCACTGCGCGGCGAGGAAGCGGCGTACGAGCTGCTCTACTCGGGCCTCAGCGCCGACCAGCAGCGGGTGTACGACGAGCTGGTCGCGGCCGGCGTCCTCCCGCGCAGAGGGGGCGGCCATGCTGCCGCTTGACCCGCAGGCCGACATCGGGCGTCGCGCCTGGGTTGCCTGCCCGAACTGCGACGACCGCCGCGGCTGCGCCGCCTGCGAGCAGGGGCGCACCTGCTCCGAGCACTGGCGCTACCTGCTCTCCCACGTCGGCAGCCTCCTCCACCTGCAGTGCCGGTCGTGCACGCACATCTGGACGCACGAGACGCACTTCGGCGCCACCCGTTCCCCGTGGGAGCGCATCACCAGCGGCCTGCGGCGGCGCTGACCGCGGACGACCGCCGACCCGGCCGGCTCGGGCGGCTGTGCGCCCGCC
>NZ_JBEPBI010000276.1:0-9774 GCF_040299045.1 Streptomyces sp. NPDC001027 | reverse complement strand
GGCTGCCCCACCGCCGGGGCCGGGGCGCGGCGCGTCCGCCGGTCCCGGTACAGCGCTCACCAGTCCCGGGGGGCGATCAGCTCCTCCACGTCCGCGTCCGCGAAGCCGTAGGCCCGCGCGACGAACCAGAAGTCCCCCGCTATCTCCTCCCGGGCCACGGTCTCGATCTCGCTGTCGGCCTCCCAGAAGGCGTCCTGCAGGGCGTTGAACTCCTCGGTGGCGGCGTGGGTGAGAACGTACAGCGCGTCGAGACCGGCGGGCCGCTCGGCCTCGACGCGCTCGCACAGCCGCAGCAGGACCTCCCTGCCGCGGTCGACCAGGTGATCCGGGTAATAGCCGTCCCGGTACAGCGCTTTCAGGAACGGGTGCTCCGCCACCTGCTCGTTCGTCGCCGCCATGCCGCTCCCTCGCTCGGTGCCCCGCCATGCTGTGATGGCGTCTCCGATCATGCACCACGCCACTGACAACGCCCCGGAGCAGCGAGATGACCCCTGACGCACCGTCCTTCTCCTTTCTGCCCGGCGCCGACGCGTCGCCGGTGATCCTCCATGTGCCGCACTCGGCGCGGGAGATACCGGCCGAGGTGCGCAAGGGGATCGTGCTGGACGACGGGGCGCTGGAGCGCGAGCTGGACCACATCACCGACGCGCACACCGCACGGATCGCCGAGGAGGCGGCCCTGCTGGCGGCAGCGGCTCCGTGGCGGTTCGTGAACCGGCTGTCGCGCCTGGTCGTCGACCCGGAGCGGTTCCCGGACGAGCGGGAGGAGATGCGGGCCGTCGGCATGGGCGCCGTCTACACCCGGACCACGCACCGCGAGCCGCTGCGGCCCGAGGACACCGACCCCGAGCCGCTGCTCGCCCGTTACTTCCGGCCGTACGCCCGGGCGATGGCGGACGCGGTCGGCGAACGGCTCGCGGCCGTCGGACGGGTCGTCGTCGTCGACGTGCACTCCTACCCGGCCGCGCCGCTCCCCTACGAGCTGCACGGTGACGGGCCGCGGCCGGCGGTGTGCCTGGGCACCGACGGCTTCCACACCCCGCCGGAGCTGGCGGCGGCCGCGCGGACGGCGTTCGGGGAGATCGGCGACACGGGCCTCGACAGCCCGTTCGCGGGGACGTACGTACCGCTCGAGTACTACGGGAAGGACCCCAGGGTGAGCGCGCTGATGGTGGAGATCCGCCGGGACGCGTACATGAGCGAGCCGGGCGGACCGGCCGGCCCGGGACTCACCCGGCTCGCGTCGGCGCTCGCCGCTCTCGTGGACGCCGTCACCGGCTGAGCGTCACCGGCGGCTGAGCGTCACCGAATGCGCGCTGCCGGACGGCCGCCCCGCACGGCCCGTCCCCGGGGGCGACGGGCCTCAGGCGCGCAGCCACTCCGTGACGACCACGTCCCCGCCGGTCCGCAGCCGCAGGGCGAAGGGTCCGGCGGGCGGTGCGGCGGAGGCGAAGCGGCCCAGGTCGTCGGCGGTCAGCGCGGCGCCGGCCCGGGGACCGTGCAGGACCTCGATCGACGCGGGCTGCGGCGGCATCAGCTGTCCCAGCAGCCCGTCCTCGGACACCTCGACGTCGACCGTGAGCTCGCCCGAGTGGAAGGTCAGCATGCGCGGCACGTCCACCGCGCCCCGCACGGGGACCGCGTCCACCAGCGAGTCGAAGGTCAGCTCGGCGATCCGCGCGTCCAGGTCGTACAGCGCGTAGGCCTCCACGGCGGCCCGCCTCAGGCCGGCCGGCACCGGGTCCAGGACGGCGGCGGCGTCGCGGAGCTCCTCCTCCATCCGGTCGTGGTCGAACTCCTCGTCGACGAAGGGGACGTCGCCGAAGAAGTCGTCCGGCTCACCGTCGTCCGAGGGGTCCATGGGGTTCATGTGCGTGTCGTTCATGCCGTTCACAGAGCTCCCCGTGCGTCGAGTCGGGCGCGCAGCCGGCGCAGACACCGCTGGCGCATCGGGCCGATGCTGCCCACGGCGATGCCCAGCGCGGCCGACACCTCCTGGTAGCTGGGCGGCGGTGAGGCGATCAGCACCCGCAGCAGCTGCCGGCAGCGCTCGCCGAGCGCCTCGAACTCCTGCCACAGGAACCGCACGCGCTCGCCCTGGGCGGCCGCCTCCTCCGAGTCCAGCACCGACTGCTCGGGCGTGCGGTCCTCGCTGGCCCGGTCGAGCAGGCGGGGATCGTCGGTGGGGGTCAGCCGCCGCAGGCCCTTGATCACTTTCAGGCACTCGTTGCGGGCGGTGCTCGCGAGCCACGACCCCGCCTTGTGCGGCTCGCGGATCCGCCCCAGGTGCTGGGCGAAGCGGAACCAGACGGTCTGGTAGACCTCGTGTCCGTCGGCCTCCGAGAGCCGGTGGGCGCGCACCACCGACCACACCAGTGGGCTCAGTCCCTCCACCAGCCCCTTCCAGGCCGCCGCGTCGCCGTCGACGGCGGACTGGACGAGCGCGCCGACCTCAGTACGGTCCACCGTCCCACCCCTCGTGTACGGCCTGTCATCGTACGCCGTGGCGGGGTGCGTCCCGGACCTCATGCGGCCCTCACGCGGGACCGACCGGGACCGGCCGCCAGGTGGGCGGCAGCAGGGCCGGCACGCCGACGCCCCGCACCTCGGCGAACTCGGCGTTGCCGGCGAGCAGTTGGCGGGCCGCGGCCCGGGGGTCGGTGAGTTGGTTCGCGCTCATGTGGGCGGCGACGAGGCCCGCGGCCAGCGGGGTCGCGAAGGACGTCCCGCTCCAGGACGCGAGCCCCTCGAACATCACCTGGTCCGGCTTGCCCGGGGCGGCCGCCTGCGCCTCGCTCAACACCCCGGTGTGGCGCGGGGACCGGCAGGTGCAGGCGTACGAGAAGCCGTAGCGGCAGGCGTCGTAGGTGGAGTGCTGGTAGACGTACGGGACGGGCGCGCCGAAGCCGGTGAAGGCGCTGACCAGCCGCTCGCCGGGGGCGTAGGCCTTCACCCAGGGGCCGTGGTTGCTGAAGCACGCGCCGAACGCGCCGTCGCCGCGCAGCGCGCCCACCGACAGGACCGCGTCGGCGTGTTCGGGCAGGGCGGCGTAAGCGGCCGGCCAGAACGGCGCCGCGCTGGCGTTGTTGCCGGCGGCCGCGACCAACAGGGTGTGCCGCGAGCGGAGTTCGTCCATGAACGCGGCGATGCCGAGCAGCCCGTCGACGCGGCCGTTGGAGGTGCCCGCGGAGAGGCTGAGGATGTCGGGCCAGCCGTCCTCGACGGCGTCGAAGAGTCTGTCGCCGAACTCGGACTCCAGGATCGCGCCCGCGTCGTTGAGCGTGCCGCGCACGGTGACGTCGGTGTTCGGCGCGACGGCCGCGACCAGCCCGGCGATGAACGTGCCGTGGCCGACGTACTGCTGCAGGACGCCGTCGTCGTCGGTCTCCCTGACCTGGAGGTCGCCTTCGGTGTGCGCCAGCAGCGGGTAGGAGCGGTAGTCGTGCGTGAGGCCGGTGTCGACGACGAGGACGCCGACGGCGCGCGCCGGGTCGTGGGCCGTCGCCGCGGGGCCGGGGTTGGGCGGGCCGGTGCGCGGCGCGGGCGCCGGCTCGTCGCCGGGGCAGGCGTTCACTGCGATCGACACGACGTGGTTGCGGCTGACCAGCCGGCGTCCCGCGCGCCCCTCCGTCTCGCGCAGCGCGCGCAACGCCCCCGCGACGGCGTGGTCGGCGGCGCGGCCGCCCTCCCCCGGATCGCCGACCCGGATGCGGGTGACGCCGGACCGGTTGGCCTGCGGGCCCGCGCGGCGCACATGGTCCGGGACGAGGCCCTCGGTCGCGGTGAAGTGCGTGCGGACGGCGTCCTCGACGACCTGGGCCTCCTCGCCGTCGCGGGCCAGGACGACGCCCTTCTCGTAGATGAACTCGGCGGAGTCGTCCGGTCCCATCGCCAACGGGACTCCGGGCAGCGAACGCTGGATCTGGTCGAACTGCTCGTGGAAACGCTGCGGCGCCATGGCGTGTCCTCCCCTGCAAGCCGGTGGTCGTCAGAGTGAGCCGCGAGGCGGTCGTCTGATACAGGCGTGCGACGGCGGTCGGGGGCACTGCGGTCGCGGCCGTGCGCCCCTTCGTCGCGAACCGGTGTGGTGTGCGGCTGTGAGCACTACCATCTCTGGAGTGACAGCGGGAAACGACTCGGTTCTCGAACTGCTGCCGATGGTCTTCGCCGCCCCGGGCGACGCGTTGTCGCGGGCGGAGGAAGTGCTCGACACCGATCCGACGCCGTTGCACGCCTCGATCGCGCACCAGGTGATCGGCATCTGGCAGCGGGACTGGGGGGACGTCCGTCTCGCCCTCGACCATCTGCGCCGCGCCCGGGACCTCGCGGCCCGCTCCGACTCGGCCGAGCGCGAGGCGGACGTCCTCGGCACGCTCGGCGTGGCGCTGGTGCACGCGGGCCGCACGAGGCAGGGCATGGCCGCGTTCGAGCGGGGCGTCGCCCGGGGCACGGGCCACACCCGCGCGCGCGTGCTCTACCGGCGGGCGTACTCCCTGTGGGTGCTCGGCCGGCATCGTGAGGCGCTGGAGGACGTCCGCCGGGCGATACCGGTGCTGCGCCAGGCGGACGACGTCATCTGGACGGCGCGCGCCCGCACCCTGCGCGCCACCGTGCACCTGGCGCTCGGCGCGGTGGAGCGGGCCGAGGCGGACTTCACCGCGGCCGAGACGCTGTGGGAGACCACCGGCCAGGAACACGACAAGGCGGACGCGGTGGAGAGCCGGGGGCTGGCCGCGTTCCACTCGGGGGACGTACCGGCCGCGCTGCGGCTCCTCGACGAGGCGCAGGAGCGGTACGCCAAGCTCGGCACGCCGACGTTCATGCTCGCCGTCCGGCGCTGCGAGGTCCTGATGGCGGCCGGCCTCGCCCCGGAGGCGCTGGCCGAGGCGGACACTGCGATCGGCGTGCTCGACGGGATCGGCGGACAGTCCACCCGCAAGGCGGAGCTGCTGCTGACGGCCGCGCGGGCGGCCCGGCTGGCGGACGATCCGGCGACGGCGATCGCCCGCGCGGCGGTGGCCGAGCGGCTCTTCGCGGGACAGCGGCGCACCTGGTGGGAGGCGCACGCGCGGCTCGTGCTCATCGAGGCCCGGGCGGCCACCGGACGGCGGTCGGGCCGCCTGGTCGCGGACGCCGCGCGGCTCGCCGAACGGCTGGCGGCCTTCCAGGCGCCCGCGGCGCCGGAGGCCTGGCTGCTGGCGGGCCGGATCGCGCTGGACCTCGGCCGGGCCGCGGACGCCGAGCGGTGTCTGCGGATCGCGGCGCGCAGTCGGCACAGCGGTCCGCCGCTGGCCCGGATGACGGGCTGGGCGGCCCGGGCGCTGTGGGCGCGGGCCACCGGTTCCGGCCGGGGCGTGCTGGAGGCCTGCCGGCGCGGTCTCGACGTGCTCGACGACCACCGCACGACGCTGGGGGCGTCGGAACTGCGGGCCCGCGCGACCGCGAGGGGCGCGGAGCTGGCCTCACTGGCCCAGCAGGTCAGTCTGGAGCGGGGCGGGCCGCGGCAGTTGCTGGCGTGGAGCGAGCGCTGGCGGGCCACGGCGCTGTCCACGCCGCCGACCCGGCCGCCCGCCGATCCGGCGCTGCTGAGCGGGCTCACCGCCTTCCGGGTGATCGCCTCCCGTGCGGAGGCCGCCCGCAGGGACGGCCGGCCGGTGCCGGCGCTGGAACGCGAACAGCGGCGTCTGGAGCGGGAGATCCGCTCCCGGACGCTGCACATCCGCGGGGTCGCGCCGTGGGGCGGCGACCGGTTCGGCGGCGGCCGGTTCGACGCCGGGCGGCTGCTGGACCGGCTCGGCGAGGCACGGCTGGTCGAGCTGGCCGTGCTGGACGGCCGGGTGCAGGTGCTGCTGTGCGGGGGCGGGCGGGTGCGCCGGTTCGCGGGCGGGCTGCTGGCCGACGCGGAGCGGGAGGCCGAGCACGTTCAGGCGGGGCTGCGCCGGCTGGCCCATCCCGGCGCGGAGGGACGGCTGCCGCTGGTGGAGGCGATGGGACGGCGGCTGGAGGAGCTGCTGCTCGGCGAGGCGGCCGGGCGGCTGGGGCCGGGGCCGGTCGTGGTGGTGCCGCCGGCCCGGCTGCACCGGGTGCCGTGGGCGCTGCTGCCCGCGCTGCGGGAGCGGGTGGTCAGCGTGTCGCCGTCGGCGAGCGGCTGGCTGCGGGCCCAGGAGACGCAGCCGCCCCCCGGCGGACGGCAGGTCCTGGTGCGCGGGCCGGGGCTGGCCACCTGCGGGGCGGAGGTCCCGGAGGTGGCCGGGCGGTACGGCGGGCCCGTCGTGCTGGAGCACGAGGACGCCCATGTGCCGCGTGTGCTGGCGGAGTTGGACGGGGCGGCGCTGGCGCACATCGCCGCGCACGGCACGTTCCGCGCCGACAGCCCCCTGTTCTCCTCGCTGCGCATGGCGGACGGCCCGTTGATCGTCCACGACTTCGAGCGGCTGGCCCGCAGCCCGTACCGGATCATCCTCTCCAGCTGCGACACCGCCCGGCTCGCCTCCGTCGGCGCGGACGAACTCCTCGGTCTGGTCACGGCGTTGCTGCCGCTGGGCACGGCGGGCGTGGTCGCGAGCAGCGCACCGGTCAACGACGCGGCGGTCGTTCCCCTGATGCTGGCCCTGCACGAGGGTCTGCGCCGCGGGCTGTCCCTCGCCGAGGCCCTGCTGGAGGCACGGTCCGCGCTCCCGGGGGACGCCCTTCACCAGGCGACGGGCTGGGCGTTCACGGCGTTCGGCGCCGCGTGATCGCGTCGGCGTCCCCGAAGCCCCCGGCGCACCGGGGGGCGGTTCACTGGCGGGTCTTGTGCGTCGCGGCGAACGCGTCGGCGGCGGTGAGGTCGAATTCGCCGTGGTCGCTGCCGAGTCCCTGGGCGACGAGCGCGGCGGCGGCGCTGCCGAGGACGGCGGCGTCGCCCGGGGCACGACCCAGACTGACGCCCCGGAGGTAGCCCGCGGAGAACGCGTCGCCGCATCCGGTGGTGTCGACGACGTCGATCTCGAAGGCGGGCACCGGCTCCGCGCCGTCGGCCGTCACCACGAGCGCGCCGTCCCCGCCGCGGGTGACGGCGACGACGCCCACGCCGGCGGCCAGCAGCTTGCGGGCGCCGGCGAGCAGGTCGCTCTCGCCGGTGAAGCCGAGGACCTGGTCCTCGTTGGGCAGCAGGTGGTCGATGTGGGGCAGGGCCGCCTCGATCTGCTCGAAGCTGCCGAGGACGCCGGGGGCGAGCAGGTCCACGGAGGTCACGACGCCGTGTTCCTTGGCGTACGACAGGATGCGCGCCGCCGCGTCGACGCCGATCAGCTCCGGGCCGCCGAGGTGCAGATGGGTCGCCTCGGCGAGGGCGTCCCAGGGGACGTCGTCGGGGCCGTAGGCGATGTTCGCGCCGAGCAGGTGCAGCGAGGGGCGGTCGCCGTTGGGCCGGATCGGCAGGACGCTCGCGGAGGTGGCGGTGTCGGTGCGGCGGACCAGGAATTCGGTGTCGACGCCGCCCCTGTTCAGCAGCTGGATCAGCATGTCGCCGGTCGGGTCGGAGCCGACGGCGCCCGCCGTGCGCACCTCGGCGCCCAGTTTGGCGAGGGTGAGCGCGGTGCCGCCGGCGGTTCCGGCGGCCGTCATGCGGATGTCGTCCACCAGGGTCGCGCCCTGGCCCTCGGGTATCTCCTGCACCGGCCGCACCAGTACGTCGAGTACGTGCACGCCCATCGTGACGACCTTCATCGGGCTTCCTCCTGTGCGGGTGGGACGGGGTGGGTGGCGCCGTAGTTCCGGGCGATCGCGGCCTCGACGACCGCGAGCTGCTGCTGTTCGTCGAGGACGCGGGGCCGGCCCATGGCGGCCGCGCGCTGGTAGACGCCGCAGGCCCATTCGAGGAGCAGCGCGTTCTCGACCGCCTTGGCGAGGGTCGGGGCGTGGGTGAGCGCGCCGTGGTTGGCCATCAGGGCGGCGCTGCGGCCGTCGAGCGCGGCGAGCACGGACTCGGCGAGTTCGGGCGTGCCGAACGTGGCGTACGGCGCGACCCGCACCGTGCCGCCGAGGGCGAGCAGCTGGTAGTGGACGCACGGCAGCTCGTCGAGCACGCAGGAGACGGCGGTGGCCATCGGGGCGTGGGTGTGCACGACCGCGCCGGCTCCGTAGCGGCGGTAGACGCCGAGGTGCAGCTCCAGTTCCGAGGTCGGCTGCAGGTCCCCGGTCACGATCTTGCCGTCCAGGTCCACCACGGTCACCTGGTCGGGGGTGAGGTCGGCGAGGACGGCGCCGGTCGCGGTGATCGCGACCCGGTCCTCGACGCGTACGCTCACGTTTCCTGCCGTGCCGATGAGGAGGCCTTCGGCCCCCAGACGCCGGCAGGCGTCCGCCACGGCGGTCCGCTCCCGGCCCGGCGTCGCGCTTGAGGCGGTCATGGGCGCGAAGGTAGCGTAAACGTGAAACAAAGTCACGTTCAGATTCGGAGGCAGTTCCTTGGTCCAGGCGACCGCGGGTCCCGACGGCGGCGTTCCTCTGCGCCGCACCCCCCGGCAGGCGCGCAGCAGGGCGCGTCTGGCGCTGATGCTGGAGGCCGCCGAGCGCATCCTGGTGGCGGAGGGCGTCGAGGCGCTCACCACGACCCGGGTGGCGGCCGAGGCGAAGGTGTCGGTCGGCTCGCTGTACCAGTACCTGCCCGACCGGAACGCGATCATCGACGCTCTCGCGACCGGGTACTTCGCCCGGCTGGAGGGCGTCATGGACGACCTGGTCCGGGCGGCGGCGCAGGAGCGGTGGGACGATCCGGTGGGCGTGCTGATCGACACGTACGCCGAGGTGTACCGGACCGAACACGGCTTTCGCGCCCTGTGGTTCGGCAGCGGGCTCACCGAGCGGACCCGGGCCGCGGACCGCGAGCACAAGGGCCGGATGGCCGACGGGATCCGCCGCGTCCTGCGCGCCCTGGGCGTGGCCGGCGACGACGAGAGCCTGGCCAGGGCGGGCCACACGGCGATCCTCGCCGCGGACGCCCTCGCCCAGGAGGCCTTCCGCCGCGCCCCGGAGGGAGACGCGCTCCTGCTCGACGAGGCGAAGACGATGCTGCGCGCCTACCTCACGGCGATCACCGCCCGACGCGACGGGGCCTGAGCGCGCCGGAGGCGGGTGAGCGCGCCGGAGACGGGGCGTGAGCGCGCCGGAGACGGCGCGGCGGGGCTGCGGACCCTCCCCGCACGAGCCTCCCGGGCTGCGGGGCGCGGGCACGCGCGTCCGGTGACGGGCGGCCCGCCGCGCCCCGGGGGGCCGCCGACAGCCGGGGAAATACGCCTGCCCGTGTGACGGGACGGCGGATACAGTCGGACGTCAGCAGACCGCACCGGCGGTCGTCGCACCAGGAAGCGAAGCGATTCCCGTGACCAGGCAGCACCGAGACACCACGACTCTTTGGCGCCCCACCGGCCCCAGAGAACTCGAGTTGGTGCGTGAGCTCGAGTGGCGCGCCTGGCCGCCCCGGCTCCCGGAGCAGCCGATCTTCTATCCGGTGCTCAACGAGGACTACGCGGTCAGAATCGCCCGGGACTGGAACGTCAAGCACGACGGGGCCGGATACGTCACCCGGTTCGAGGTCGACACGGAGTTCCTGCGGAGATATCCCGTGCAGCGGGCCGGCGGCCGCACGATTCTCGAACTGTGGGTCCCGGCAGAGGAGTTGACCGAGTTCAACGCGCACATCGTGGGCGAGATCCAGCTGGTCCACACGTTCTCGTGACGCCGGCGGGGGCCCCGTCCCCGCGAGGGAGGACGGGGGCCCCGGCCCCCGCG
>NZ_JBEPBI010000275.1:0-9836 GCF_040299045.1 Streptomyces sp. NPDC001027 | reverse complement strand
ACCATCGACGGGTTCGGCGCCGCGTTCACCGACACCTCGGCGTACCTGCTGCAGAACAAGCTCGACGCCGCCACCCGCGACCGGGTGATGCGCGATCTGTTCACCCGCGGCCCGGGCATCGGACTGTCGCTGATGCGCACGCCGATGGGCTCCTCCGACTACACCGCCACGCCGGCGTCCAGCCCCGGCACGTACTCCTACGACGACAACGGCGGCGTCGCCGACCCGACCCTGGCGAACTTCTCCACCGCCCACGACGACGCCTACGTCATCCCGATCATCAAGCAGGCCCAGGCGCTCAACCCGTCGATGAAGCTGTTCGCCAACAACTGGAGCCCGCCGGCCTGGATGAAGACCACCAACACCATGCTCGGCCAGGGCAACGGCACCCTGCGCTCGGACATGTACGGGCCGCTCGCGCAGTACTACGTGAAGTTCCTGCAGGAATACCAGGCCAAGGGCGTCAACGTCTGGGGCGTCACCCCGCAGAACGAGCCGACGATCTCACCGTCGACGTACTCGGCGATGTCGTGGCCCGCGAGCAACGAGGCGACGTTCATCGCGAACAACCTCGCCCCGGCGCTGCAGCAGGCGGGACTGGGCGCCACGAAGATCCTCGGCGGGGACGCCGACCACGTGGACACCAACTACGCGAACACGCTGATGGCCAACCAGGCGGCCCGCGACGCGATGTACGGCACCGCGTGGCACTGCTACCAGAACGACCTCGGCAAGATGACGACCATCCACAACTCCTTCCCCGACAAGCGGATCTACGAGAGCGAGTGCTCCACCGGCCCGGGCATCGCCCCGATGAACGCCGCCCAGCTCGCCCTGGAGTCCACCTTCAACTGGGCCAGCGGCGCCCTGCTGTGGAACCTGGCCCTCGACACCAACGGCGGCCCCAAGATGGGCGTCGGCTGCACCAACTGCACCGGCCTGGTCACCGTCGACCAGGCCACCGGCAAGGCCGCCTACACCGACAACTACTACCAGCTGGGCCAGTTCTCCAAGTTCGTCGTCCCCGGCGCGACCCGCATCGGCTACAGCGACGGCGGCGGCGTCTGGGCGCAGGCCTACCAGAACCCCGACGGCGGTCAGGTGCTGGTCGCCTACAACAACAACTCCTCCGCCACCACGTTCACCACCACCTGGAACAACGCCGGATCGTTCTCCTACACGCTGCCCTCGCACGCCACGGTCACCTTCACCCGGGGCGCGCAGACGGCCGCCGGCCAGATCGTCGGCCAGGGCTCGAACCGGTGCCTGGACGACACCGGCAACGCGGCCAACGGCGTCCAGCAGCAGATCTGGGACTGCACGGCGGGCAACGCCAACCAGCAGTACCAGTACTCGGCGGGGCGTGAACTGCAGGTCGCGGGCAAGTGCCTGGGCGCGTACGGCAACGGCACCGGGAACGGCACGAAGGTCGTCACCTGGGACTGCAACGGCAGCGCGAGCCAGAAGTGGACGTTCCACGCGGACGGCAGCGTCACCAACGACCTGTCCGGCCTCTGCCTCGACGTGACCGGCACGGCCACGGCCAACGGCTCCAAGGTCCAGCTGTGGAGCTGCACAGGGGCCTCCAACCAGAAGTGGTCCGCCTCCAGCGGCGGCTGACCGCGACAGACGGCGCCCGGTCCGGCGTGGCTCCCCCCACGGCCGTGCCGGGCGCACCCCTTTCCCCCGTCGTCGCAGGTTCTGGGAGTTCTCTGGGAGCGTGCGGCCCGTCCGCCCGGGTCCGCCGCCCGACCTGCGGTGATCCCGGAGGCATTCCCAGGAGACTCCCAGAACCTCTCCGGAAGGTGGCAGTCGCGCGGCCCAGTCTGTACCTGCCCAGCGACACGCGGCCTCGCGGCGCGTGCGTCATCGAAACGGAGCGGAGTGCGGCTCGGATGTCTGCTGTCACCGTCAAGTCCAGGCCGGGAGGGTCCGTGCGGACCCGGCCCGGCCGTCCGGAAGGTCTGCTCGAGAACGCCCTGGAGGGAGCGGCGGCCGCGTTGTGCGCGGTGATCGCGATGGTCGCCCTCTCGGCCCTGGCGTTGTCCCTGCTCGACGCGGGTTCCGTCGGATCGTCCTGGTCGCTGGCCCTGACGGTCACGGCCATGTCCGTCGGCGGTTCGGTGGAGCCCGTGGCCGCCTCCTCCGGTTCGTCGGGCTCCGGTCTCGCGGGGTTGCTGGGCGGCGGCCTGAGCCCGTCGATGAGCGGCACGGCCCACGCGATGCCGCTGGGAGTGTCGTTGGCCGGCGCTTTGGTGCTGTGGCTGGTGTTCTCCCGGCGGATGCGGGGCCGGCGGTTCGGCGTCGGCGAACTGGCGGCCCGGACCGCCGGCGCGGCAGCGGCGTCCCTGTGCGCCTTTCTCGTCGTGGCGCACCTCGCCCGGGGCGCGTTCAGGCTCCCGGCGTCGGCGATGAGCGGCATGCGCGGTGAGGACGCCGCGTCCGGCGGCGGGGGGCTCGGCGGGGGCGGCTCGCTGGGCGGCCTGTTCGGCGGCGGCCTCGGCGGGCGTCTCGGCGGCGGTCTCGGCGACCTCGGCGGCGGCCTGGGAGGCGGTCTCGGCGGCGGGGCGTCGAAGGCCCAGGACCTCGTGATGAACTACCAGGTGCAGGCGGGCTCCGCCGCCTGGGGCGCGACGCTCTGGGTGGCCGTGGTCGTCGCGCTGGGCTGCCTGGTCACCCGGCGAGCGCAGCTGCCCGAGCCGTGGGCCGCGAGCCGCCTTTGGACGGCATGGGCCCCGTGCGTCTCGGCGGTCACGCGGATGTTCCTGACATTGACCGTCGTACCGCTCGTCGCCGTGGTGTTCGTCGGGGTCGCCGTCGGCGGAAAGGCAGCGACCGCCGCCGGCGCCGCGATCCTGATGGCCCCGGACGCGGTGGCGGTGTTCCTTACCCTGGGCCTGGGAGCCTCCTGGACCGCCTCGACGCGGCAGGTGCAGAGCGAGGGCGGCAATCCGCTCGCCTCACTGCTGCAGTGGCTCGGAGGCCGGCAGTCCGAAGCCAGGCCCGACCGCGTCGAGAACCTCAGGCACCTGTCCCCGGGCGGCTGGCCGTTGTGGGCGATCGCCCTCGCGCTGACCGTGGTCGCCCTGTCGGTCTGCGGTCACGCGGCGGCGCGCGCCACCGCACGGACGGGATCGCAGTCCGCGCACCCCCGCCCGGGACGCCACGGACAGCACCTCGCCCTCGCCGGACGGCTCGCCGTCGTCATGGCCGTGTTCCTGGGGACGGCGGCCTGGCTCGCACAGGCGGACGGCCGGATCTCGGCCACCGTGTTCGGCAGCCGGATGGGCGGCACGCACGCACAACTCAGCGGCAGTGTGCCGACCGTCGTCGTGCTCGCACTGATCGCCGGCGCGGCCGCCGGCTACGCGGGAAGCCTGCTGTACGGCCTTTACGGGGGGAAGACAGGCCGCTTCCGTAGGGTGGCGTACGAATCCCCGGCCGTCGCGGGCGGCGAGCACCGCGTGGGCGCCCCGGGCGCGGCGGTCCAGGGAGTGGATCGCGGCCCCTTGGAGACACCCGTTGGCAACCGCTGAGCGTTCTTCCCGGCCGCCGGCCCGGCGGGACATCCCGCAGGCCGGCGCCACGGGCGCGCACCTGCTGGTCGTGGACGACGAACCGACCGTGCGGGAGCTGCTCTGCGCGGCCCTGCGGCACGCCGGGTTCACCGTGGCCGCGGCCGGCACCGGGCAGGAAGCGCTGGACGGGGCCCGGGCCGCGGCGCCGGACCTCGTCCTGCTGGACGTCATGCTGCCGGACATGACCGGCTTCGAAGTGATCCGCCGGCTCCGCGAGCGGCAGTCGCCCGCCGGAGCCGCGCGCCAGGGGCACGTCCCGGTCGTGTTCCTCACCGCCCGGGACGACACCCGGGACAAGATCGAGGGCCTGGTCCTCGGCGGCGACGACTACGTCACCAAGCCGTTCGACCTGCAGGAGCTCATCGCGCGCATCGGCGCCGTCCTGCGTCGTACCGGCGGCGACCCCACGGCGCTGCTGCGGGTGGCCGATCTGGAGCTCGATCCGGAGGGGGTGCAGACCACCCGCTCCGGCGAGCCGATCCGGCTGTCGCCCACCGAGTTCCGGCTCCTGCACTACCTGATGACCAACGCCGGGCGCACGGTGTCCAAACCGCAGATCCTCGAGCGGGTCTGGGACTACGACTTCGGCGGCGACACCGGCATCGTCGACACCTATGTCAGCTACCTGCGCCGGAAGATCGACAACGGCGGCCCGAAGCTCATCCACACCGTGCACGGCGTCGGATACGTGCTGCGAGGGCCGAAGGCGTGACCGGCCGACGCATCGGCGCGGGGTGGGCGCGCGCCTCCCTGCGCAGCCGGGTCCTCCTGCTGGCGGTGGCGTTGCTGACAGCCGGGTTCGCGGCGTTCAGCCTCGTCACGGGCAACGCCCTGCGCGCCTACCTGGAAGACCGTCTCGACGCCCAACTCCGCGCCTCCGCCCAGGTGTTCTCGCTACTGCCGCCCAGGATCGCCGAGAGCGGCGCCGGCCGGACCCCGCCGGCGGGGTTCGCCGACTTCAGCACCGAGGTGCTGGGGAACCCCGTCGTCACCTATGTCGCCGAGGACGGGACGACGGTGAGCAGCATCGACTCGCTCGCCGGCCGCAACCGGTCCGGCGACGCCCGCGGCCCGGCGCTGCCGCGCCTGGACGCCGCGTCGGTCGCCGCCCGCCGAGGCCGCCCCTTCACCGTCGACAGCAGCCAGGGCGACGGGCGTTGGCGCGTGATCGCCGTGCCGGCTGCGGACATCAGGGCCCTGCGCGACGCGCTCGGAGCAGCCGCGGCGAAGGACGGCGGCCCCGTGCAGGACGGCGTCGCGGCGCAGGACGGCGCCCTCTTGAAGGACGGCGGCAGCGTGATCGTGTCCACGTCCATGGCCCCGGTGGACGGCACCGTGGACCGGATGTGGCGCGTCTACGAGACGACCGGCCTCGGCCTGCTGGCGCTGCTGGCCCTGGCCGGATGGTTCGCCGTGCGCTCCGGCCTCCGCCCCCTGACCCGGATCGAGCAGACCGCCGCCGAGATCGCCCGCGGCGACCTGTCGCGCCGGGTGCCGGACCTGGCCGGGCCGGGCACCGAGGTCGGCCGGCTCGCCGCCGCGCTCAACGGCATGCTCGGCCAGATCGAGGCGGCTTTCGCCGCCCGCGCCGAGTCCGAGGCGCGGATGAGCCGTTTCGTCGCCGACGCCGGCCACGAACTGCGCACCCCGCTCGCCGGCATCAGGGGACTCACCGATCTGCACCGCATGGGCGCCCTTCCCGATCGCCAGGACGTCGACGCCACCATGTCCCGCATCGCCCGGGAGTCGGACCGCCTGACGCGGCTCGTCGAGGACATGCTGCTGCTCGCCCGGCTCGACGAGCACGCCCTGCGGGCCGGCGAGGACGGGCCGGGAACGTCGACGGCCTTCCCGCTCTCCCTGGACTGCGCCCCCATGGACCTGCGCACCCTGGCGGCGGACGCCCTGCACGACGCACGCGCGCTGGACGTGAGCCGCCCCGTCTCGCTCACCGGTCCGGACGGCGACGGTCCGCCGGCCTGTGCCCCCGCGTTCGCCGACGAGTCCCGCCTACGACAGGTCGTCACCAATTTGATCGGCAACGCCGTCACCCACACGCCGCCGGGAACGCCTCTGCGCGTGGGCGTGGGAACCGTCGGCGACGAGGCGGTCCTGGAGGTGGCCGACCAGGGGCCGGGCCTCACCGAGGAGCAGGCGGCCCGCATCTTCGACCGCTTCTACCGCGCCGACGCCTCCCGCGCCCGCGCCACCGGCGGGGCGGGTCTGGGCCTCGCCATCGTCCACTCCCTGGTCACCGCCCACGCGGGGCGCGTGGAGGTCGACACCACGCCGGGCCGGGGCGCCGTCTTCCGGGTCCTGCTGCCCCGTCAGGCCGAGCCCCTCACGGAACCCCTCGACGAGGCCCGCACGAACCCCCCGACCGAGCCCGGAGCCGAACCCTGCGGCTCCGCGCCGCCGCGGCAGACGGACTCGCGCGCCGACGCCGCGCTCCCCTGAGACAGGCAGGGGCCCCGTGCGCGGGGCCCCTGCCTGCCTGCCTGCGCGTACTACGCCCGCACAGCCGTGGCCCTGCGCACGTGTCCGGCGATCAGGGCGTAGACGTCCCGGGCCGTCTCGGCGTCGCTCTGGTCGTAGCCGTGGTCGGCCCCGGGCACGTCGTAGTGGTCGAGCAGCGCCCCGACACCCCGCAGCCGCTCCGCGTACCGGATGCCTTCCGCGCGGAGCAGGTCGTGCTCCGCCGTGATGACGAAGGCCGGGGCGATGCCCGTCAGGTCCGCCGTGTCCGACGGATGCGCGGGGGAGACCAGCGGGTCGCTGCGCCGACCCCGGTCGGGGACGTACGAGGAGTCGAAGACGTCGGCCATCCACGGGCGCAGCATGGGCTTGGCCGCCGTGGAGCGCTTCTCCCGGGCGTCGGTCGCGAGGTCGAGCGGCGCGTAGTGGATGACCTGGAGCGCGATCGACGGGCCGCCCTTCTCCAGAGCCTGGCGGGCCACGGCCGCGGCGAGGGCGCCCCCGGCGCTCTGTCCGCCCACCGCCAACCGGCTGCCGTCCCACCCGTGCTCGGCGCCGTTCTCGGCGATCCAGCGGACCACGTCGTACGCCTGGTGCGGCGGCGCGGGGAAGGGGTGCTGTGGGGCGACGACGTAGTCGACGTTCACCACCGCCGCTCCCGCCTCCGTGGCGAGGTGACGGCACAGCGGATCGTCCAGCTCGATCGGAGGCAGCACGTAGCCCCCGCCGTGGAAGTTGACGTACACCGGCAGGGGCCCGGCCGCCGGGCCGTCGGGCAGGTACACCACGGCCCGCGCGGGGGCGACGGACGACGGCACGGTCAGCTCGTAGGAGTTGCGGGGGTACTCCGGATACCGGGTGAGGAGGGTGGACGCGAGATACCGGGTGGCCAGCAGGGCGTTGAGGCGTTGCATCGTCCTCGCGGCGACGGAGGCGACTTTCGGCTTGGCGAGAAGGGACATGACGGCTCCGTTCGGAAGGGGTCGCCCAGATCGACGGCGATGCGCGCCGGAGGGGAGCGGCGTCCGCGCGCGTGCGGATCGCCGCGGCGACGCGTTTCAGGGTAGGAGCCGCCGGACGCGTGACCGAGACCCTGCGGGAGGGAAAACGGCCGGACCCGGCAGTACCGCGGTACTGGTCTGCCTCCTCCCCAGGAGGTACGGCGCCGCGGCGTCCGCGTCGGCGGCGGGCTCTCCCGCCACGGCCGTGGGCCGGGCGCGCGGACCGGGCCCGTTCTGCGTACGTGCTTTCGGATGAGTCCGCCCGGTACCCCGGTACCGCCCCGCCCGGCCGTATTCGCTTCCCGGGTGCCGTGGGCGGCCGGAAATCCGCGCCTAGCGTGAGATCCGGGTCGCAGGGCCCGCCGATCTTTCGTCACCCCTTCCGTTGATTTCCCGTGATTTCCAGGTGGGAGTACTCCCGTGGCCACCTTCCTCTACCGGCTCGGCCGGTTCGCCTTCCGGCGACGACGACTCGTGCTGATGCTGTGGATCGTCGTCCTGGCGGCCGTCGGCATAGGCTCCGCGACCCTGTCCGGCAAGACGTCGGACCAGTTCACGATCCCCGGAACCCAGTCCCAGAAGGCGCTCGACCTGCTGGAGAAGGAGTTCCCGCAGGCGTCCGCGTCCGGGGCCACGGCCCGCGTCGTGTTCGAGGCGCCGGAGGGGCAGCAGCTCACGTCCGGGGCGCACCGGTCCGAGGTCGAGTCGCTGATCGCGGACCTGAGGAAGGCCCCGCTGGTGGCGAACGTCACCGACCCCTATCAGAGCCGGCTGATCAGCGCGTCCGGCACGATCACCTACGCGCAGGTGACGTACCGGGTCGCTCAGGCCGACGTCACGTCGCAGGCCCGGGACGCGCTGCACGCCGTCGCCGACAAGGGAGAGAAGGCGGGCCTCACCGTCAGCCTGGGAGGCAACGCCGTCCAGGAGAAGGAGGGGGCCAACGCGGGTGAGCTCATCGGGCTCGCGGTGGCCGCCGTCGCGCTCGTGATCACCTTCGGCTCCCTGCTGGCGGCCGGGCTGCCCCTGCTGACCGCGCTCCTCGGCGTCATCGTGGCCATCCTGTCGATCACCCTCGCCACCGCCTTCGTGGACATGAGCTCCTCCTCGTCGACCCTGGCGCTGATGCTGGGCCTGGCGGTGGCGATCGACTACGCGCTCTTCATCGTGTCCCGCTACCGCAGCGAGATCCGGGAGGGCCACGAACCGGAGGAAGCCGTCGGGCGGGCCCTGGGCACCGCGGGCTCGGCGGTGGTGTTCGCCGGACTGACCGTCGTCATCGCCCTGGCCGGCCTGAGCGTCATCGGGATCCGGATGCTGACCGACCTGGGTGTGGCCGCGGCCTTCGCCGTCGTCGTCGCGGTGTTCGTGGCGCTGACCCTGCTCCCCGCGGTGCTGGGATTCGCCGGGCTGCGGATCATGAAGGGGAACCTCAAGACGCAGCGCATGCGTGCACTGGAGCGCGGCGAGGGCGAGACCATGGGCGTGCGCTGGGCGCGGCTCGTCATCCGCCGCCCGTGGCAGGCGCTCGTCCTGGCGGTGGCCTGTCTCGGCATCCTGTCGATCCCGCTGCTGTCGCTGCGGCTGGGCATGCCGGATGACAGCACCGCCGCACCGGGCAGCACCCAGCGGGTCGCCTACGACACCCTGAGCAAGGGCTTCGGCGCCGGCTACAACGGCCCGTTGACGGTGGTCGTCGACGCCCGCGAGAGCAAGGACCCCAAGGCCGCCGCCCAGCAGACGGGCGCCGTCCTCGGCGCACTGCCGGACATCGCCTCGGTGAGCCCGCCGGTGTTCAACCAAGGCGGTGACGTGGCCCTGATCCGTGCCGTCCCGAAGAGCTCCCCGAGCAGCACGGAGACGATCGACCTGGTCTCCGAGATCCGGGACACCAGTGCCGCCGCCGTCCACCGGGCGACGGGCGCCGAAGTGGTGATCACCGGTACGACGGCGCTCAACATCGACGTCTCCAAGAAGCTCGGCGACGCCCTGTTGCCCTACCTCGCGGTGGTCGTCGGCCTGGCGGTGATCCTCCTGCTGCTGGTGTTCCGCTCGATCCTGGTACCCATCAAGGCGACGCTGGGCTTCCTCCTCAGCGTGACGGCCACCCTGGGCGTCCTGGTCGCGGTCTTCCAGTGGGGCTGGCTCAAGGAGCTCTTCGGCGTCGACACGACCGCGCCCATCGTGAGCGTGATGCCGATCTTCATGATCGGTGTGGTGTTCGGCCTGGCCATGGACTACCAGGTCTTCCTCGTCACCCGGATGCGCGAGGAGTACGTCCACGGCGCCGAGCCCACGGAGGCGGTGGTCGCGGGCTTCCGCCACGGCGCCCGCGTGGTGACCGCCGCCGCCATCATCATGATCTCCGTGTTCGCCGGGTTCCTGCTCGCCGACGCCTCGCTGATCAAGTCGATCGGCCTCGGCCTCGCCTCCGCCGTGCTGTTCGACGCCTTCGTCGTGCGGATGACGATCGTGCCCGCCGTCATGACCCTGCTGGGCCGCCGCGCCTGGCACCTGCCCGGCTGGCTCGACCGGATCCTGCCGAACGTGGACGTCGAGGGCGAGAACCTGCGCCGCGCCCTGGCGGACGGGACTCTGGCGACGGCGGCGCCCGCCGGTCCCGACGCCGACGCCGACGAACGCAGGCGGCTCACCGCCGTGCCCCCCAGCGGAAACTGACCGCTCACCCCACCAGCGACGGCCGGCGCCCCGCCCCCCCCCACACGGGGGCCCGCGCGCGCCACCCCCCGCCCCCCCCCCCCCGGCCCCCCGACCCCCCGGG
>NZ_JBEPBI010000274.1:0-9904 GCF_040299045.1 Streptomyces sp. NPDC001027 | reverse complement strand
CGGTGGTTGCGCGCTCGGTGGTGGGTCCGGCCCCGGTGCCGCACGACCAGGGGCTAGCGGACGAGCCTCCAGTCCTGCGAGCCGTCGTCGGCCGCGGTCTGCAGGGTCAGCGGCGCCGACGCGGACGCGCCCGTCAGGAAGAGGCTCGTGTTCTTGACGGCCTGCAGCTTGTAGGAGCCGTCGGAGCTCTTGACGAGGTTCCAGCTGCCGGTCGGGCTGTTGTCGACCCACTGGCCGATGCGCTGCCCGGCGGTGGCGTTGCCCGTCCAGACGGCCGCGGCACGACCGCCCGACCTGTTCAGCAGGGTCGTGCCGCCGTCGGGCTCGGTCACCACGTGCCAGTACTGGGTGTACGGGTTCGCCGCCGCGCCGGAGTCCTCCAGGGCCACGTCCGGCGTGTTCCCGTTGCCGAGGTTCGCGTCGTTCGTCCTGTTGCCGGTGCCGATCACCTGGCCGGTCCTGCGGTTGACCAGCCGGTAGTAGGCGCCGACCGACTCGCCGTGGTCGACCTCGGCGAAGGCGATCGTGGACGTGCCCTGGTTGTTGAGGATCGCCACGCGGCCGGTGCCTTCGACGTACTGGAGGTTGCGGCTGTAGCCGGCGGGCGACGTCGTCTGGTACTCCGTCCACACACCGTCGCTGCGTCCGCTGTCGTTGACCCAGACGCTGCCGCTGTTCGCCGCGTTGTAGACCAGGCGTCCGTCGGGGAGCCGGATCAGCACCGGGCTGCCGCCGCCCGCGAGCGGACGGGAACCGGCGACGACCGGCAGCGAGCCGACCGACATGCCCGTCTGGCTGCCCCGGAAGAACTTCAGCGGGTCGTCGGCGATGACATAGCGGGTGTTGGCCCCGCCGCCCCAGTACTCGAAGGTGAGCATCCACTTGCCGTCGGCCGTGGGCACGACGTTGGTCATGCCGGGGCGGCCGCCGCCCGTCTCGGTCTTGCCGCCGCCCATGTCCTGGACGGATCCGGAGACGTCGACGACGGGGGCGCTCCAGTCGGTGCTCCTGCCGTCCCAGGTCCGGTGCACGAGGATCTGGCCGTGCGAGTCGGCGGCCGTGTCGTTGTCCGGGTCCGGCTCGGGGACGCCGGTGGCCGGGTCGAAGCCGACGTAGTCGTTCTCGTCGGAGTAGTAGCAGACCAGCTTGCCCTTGTAGACCATCAGGTAGGGCTCCCAGAGCGGGTCCACCTGCCGGTTCTCGTTGGCGGCGGCGACGTTCTGCCCGACCGCGCCCGCGCTGCCGCCCTGCCAGCCGCCCGTCGCCACGACGTTGACGATCTTCCAGGTCCTGCCGTCGTCGGTGCTGGAGTACAGGGCGATGGCCAGATCGCTGCGGTCGCCGTCGTTGGACGGGGTCCAGTTCGGGTCGGCCGCCTTGTGCTCCGTGTAGTAGTGGTCGTCACCGGAGACGACACTGGCCAGGAGGAGCGTGCCGGCCTTCATCCCGCCGACCTTCTGCGGCAGGACGTACAGGTAGGGGTTGGTCCAGTTGCTCGTGTACTTGGCGTACTTCGGGTCCTTGGAGAGGTAGGCGGGCGCCTTGACCTCCGACAGTGGCTGCCAGCTCGTTCCGTCGTCGTCGCTCTTGTAGACCGGGAGGGTCTGTCCGGCCGCGCTGCCCGACGACGTCACGACCGTCGACTTCTCGAACGACGCGACCAGCCGCCCGCTCGGGAGCTCGGCCGACTTCGGGTAGACCGCGCAGTTGCCCCGCCCCTTCAGACACGGCTCGCCGCCCAGCTGGTACATGGTGCCGCCCGTGGGGTTGTACGCCTGCGCGCCGACCACGGAGCCGGCCAGCAATGCCGCTGCCGCGATGGAGCTGCCCAGCGCCTTCGCTGCGGTACGTCTCTTCACTGCCCCTCCTTCGGGGAAATCACGGTGTCGCGGTGATCAGCACGCGGACGTCCCAGGGACCGAGCTCGAGCGGTGCGCCGGCGGGAACGGACGTGCCGTCCAGAACGTCGGAGAGATCGGCCGGCGCGCTCACGCGTGCGGGCTCCCAGCTCCAGTTGTGAACGATGTGGACCCGGCGGCCGTCGGGAGAGACGCCGGTCGTCGCGGTGACCGACTCGGGAAGGTCCTGCCACCCGTGGCCCGGGGCGGGCGCCAGCCATTCGGCGAGCGCCCGGGCGAGGTCGCGGCCCGGCGCCGTGCCGACGGCGGTGACCCGGCCCGCGCCGTGGGGCCGGGTGGTGACGGCCGGCCAGCGGCCGAAGTGCGGGTGGTCGTACCCGGCGAGCACCTCGGCGTCGGTGACGTTCAGGCACTCGATCCAGTGGGTCGCGGCGGCGGACTCCGGGAGCCGCAGCGGGCTGCCGGGCGCATCGCGCACGGGGACCTCCCGGTGGAGGTTGCTGAACTCGTCGTACGTCGCCCCCGCCGCGTCGGCGAGGCGGCCGGGGGCGGGGGTGAGCCGGGCCCGGGCCTCGTGGTCGGCGTAACCGGTGCGGGGTCCGAGGACCAGGTGACCGCCCGCATCGGCGTAGGCCGCCAGCCGGTCGAGGGTGACGTCGTCGACGACGTACAGCGCCGGGACGACGAGGACCGGGTGGCGCCGTACGGCCTCCTGCGCGGTCAGCTCCCCCAGTTGCCGGGCGTGCAGGATCCGCACCTGACGGCGCGCGTCGAAGGCGCCGCGGTAGAAGGGGTCGAAGAGGCGGTGGTAGGCGGCGGCGTCCGGTCCGCCCTCCGGGGTCGCGAGCGGCGGGTACTTCTGCATGAGCCACTTGCTCGGCGTCGAGTAGACCATCGTGATGTCGGCGTCCGGTTCGAGTCCGGCGACCAGCGGGCCGGCCTTCTCGAACTCCGCGCCCAGACGGGCCACTTCGGCGTACGTGCGGCCCGGCTGTCCGCTGTGCGGGAGGACGCCGCCCCAGTAGGTCTCCGCGCCGAAGCGCAGGGTCTGCCACTGCCAGTACTCGATCATCCGCGCGCCGCGCGCCACATGCGCCCAGGCCGCCTGGCGCCACTGGCCGTCGTAGCCGGGCCGGTTGTCCCACGGGAAGCCGATGGACTGGGCGTTGGTCTCGGTGACGAGGAAGGGCTCCTGGCGGGAGGAGAACATCCAGTCGGCGGTCTGGTACATCGACCAGACGCCGGTGGTCTTCCAGACCTGCTCGTGGGCGTCGGGGGTGGGGTCGGGGAGCAGGAGTCCGTCCTGCATGTCGTAGTACGGGTTGCCGGAGGCGATGTCGAGACGGGCGGCGAGCTCGTCGTCGGCCACCCCCTGGCGGGTGTACGAGATGCAGGTGGTGACGAACTGCCCGTCGAGGGCGTGCTCGCGGACGATGTCGGCCTGCCAGCCGATGAACTCGGTGACCTGGCGGGCCTGGAACTCCCGCCAGGCGACGTCGTACTGGGGCTGTTCGTTGCCGTCGGGCGTCCACAGGTCGGACCAGTCGGACAGCCGGTGCGACCAGTAGACCAGGCCCCACTCGCGGTTCAGCGTCTCGACGTCGCCGTACTTCTCCCGCAGGTGGTCCACGAACCGCTGGAAGACACCGTGGTTGTGGAAGAGGTGCAGGCCCGGTTCGTTGTCGACCTGCCAGCCGATGACCGCCGGGTGGTCGGCGTAGCGTGCGGCGATCTTGCGGATCACCCGCTCGGCGTGGAACCGGAACGCGGGGTGGGTGAAGTCGATCTCCTGTCGGGCGCCCCAGCCCATGCGCCGGCCGGTGGCGCGCTCGGCGGTGATCTCCGGGTACTGGCGGGCCAGCCACGGCGGTGCGGCGTACGTCGGGGTGCCGAGGATGACGGAGATGCCGCGTTCGTGGGCGCCGTCGAGGACGGGCTGGAGCCAGTCGAGGTCGAAGCGGCCGTTCTCCGGCTCCCAGGTCGACCAGACCGACTCGCCGACCCGGATGACGTTGAAGTGCGCCTCGGCCATCAGGTCCAGGTCGGTCTTCAGCCGTTCGTCCGGCTGGAGTTCGGGATCGTAGGCGGGCGTGTACTCGTGGTAGTACGCGGCGCCGAACAGGACACGGGCAGGCAGAGCCGCCATGGGGGGAAACCTCCGAGAAGACGTGGAGTGGGGGTGATGGGCGCGGGCTACTGCTTGACGCCGCCGGATGCGAGGCCGCTCTGCCAGTACCGCTGGAGCAGCAGGAACGCCACGACGAGCGGGACGATCGAGATCAGGGAGCCGGTCACGACCAGGGCGAACATGTCGCTGCTGGCGCCCGCTCCGCCGTTCTGCGCCTGAGCCGCCCACGAGGAGAGGCCCACGGTGACCGGGTAGAGATCCGGGTCGTTCAGCATGATCAACGGCAGGAAGTAGTTGTTCCAGGTCGCGACCAGGGTGAACAGCAGGACGGTCACCAGTCCGGGGCTCAGCAGTCTGAGGACGATGCGGAAGAAGATCCGGGCCTCGCCGGCGCCGTCGATGCGGGCGGCCTCGAGGATGCTGTCCGGGACCGCGTCCTCGGCATAGACGCGCATCAGATAGAGGCCGAAGGGGTTGACGAGGGAGGGCAGGATGATCGCCCACGGGGTGTTGACCAGGCCCGCCTTCGCGAAGAGCAGATAGGTCGGGATCGCGAGGGCCGTGGTCGGCACCATGACCGCCCCGAGCACCAGGTTGAAGGCGGTGCGGTCGCCGCGGAAGCGGAACTTGGAGAAGCCGTAACCGCCCGCGGCGGCGAGGAGAGCGGCGCCGACCGCGCTGACGCCCGCGTACACGACCGTGTTGAGCAGCCAGCGCACGAAGACGCCGTCGTCCTGGGTGAAGGTGTCGCCGAGGTTGGTCAGCAGTTGCGGAGCGTGCGAGAACCACAGGCCGAAGGTGTTGAACAGGTCCTGTGTGCTCTTGGTCGACGCGATCAGCAGCCAGAGCAGCGGGAGGAGGAAGTAGGCGAGGGCGGCCAGCATCGCGATGGTCAGCGGGGTGCTGCGGCGGCGGCCCGAGGACCGGCGTCGCGTGCCGCGGTCCGTGCCGGCGGTGCGCTCGTCGGTCGGTGCGACGGTGGCCGGGGGCGTGAGGGCGGTCACGGGGTCCTCCTGCGGTTCGCGGTGAGCAGGACGGCGTAGGAGGCGATCACGATGACGAGGCCGAGGAGGAAGGAGACCGTGGCCGCGTAGTTGACCTGCTGGCCGGTGAAGGCGAGCGTGTACGCATAGAGGTTGGCGGTGTAGGAGCTCGTGATGACGTCCGGGGCGATGTTCATCAGCAGCTTGGGCTCGTTGAACAGCTGGAAGCTGCCGATGACGGAGAACAGCAGGGTGAGCAGGAGCGCAGGGCGCAGGGCCGGGATCTTGATCGACCAGGCGATGCGCCAGGCGCCCGCGCCGTCCATGGCCGCGGCCTCGTACAGCTCGGTGGGGATCGTGCGCAGCGCGGCGTACAGGATGATCATGTTGTAGCCGACGAACTCCCAGGTCACGATGTTGGCCAGGCTGCCGAGCATCCAGCCGTCGCTGAGGAAGTCGGGGACGGGCAGGCTCACCTTCCGGGCGATCTGGGCGAACGGGCCGAAGTCCGGGCCGTACAGGTAGCCCCACATGAGCGAGGCCACCACGCTCGGCACGGCGTACGGCACGAAGATGCCGAGCCGGATCACCCGGGCGAGCCGCAGCAGGCCGCTGTCGAGGGCCAGCGCGAACAGCAGGGCCAGCAGCAGCATCAGAGGCACCTGGATCACGAAGAACAGCGCCACACGGCCGACGCCATGCAGGAACTGCTCATCGGTGAGGGCCTGGGTGTAGTTGTCGAGGCCGACGAACGCCGTCCCGCCGATCAGACGCTCCTGGAAGAGGCTGAGGTAGGCGGCGTAGCCGAGCGGCGCGAGGAAGAGCAGGAGGAACAGCACCATGAACGGTGCGACGAACAGCGGCCCTGCCGACCGGCGCCGGCTCGCGCCGCCGCGCCCGGGGCGTCTCGGCCCGTCTCGGAGCCGGCCCTTCGGGGAGGCCGTGGGTGTGGCGGTCATCATCATCGGCCCTTTCTGAGCAGAGGGTGGTCGGGTGGCGAGGGAGGGTGGCGCCGGGACGGGTCCCGCGCCGTGGAGCGGGACCCGGCGGAGGCGGACCGTCAGTGGACGGTGAAGCCCTGCTTCTTGGCGTAGGTGGTGAGCCTCGACTGCCAGGTCCCGAGCGCGCGGGCGGTGTCGGCGCCGTCGGCCAGGGACTTGCCGACCGTCTCGGTCCAGTCGGTGGCCGCCTGGTCGAGGAACGGCGGCCACTGGAAGGAGGAGCTGACCGTGGAGCTGATGTCGGCGAAGACCTTGTTCACCTTCTGGCCGCCGTAGAAGGCCGGCGCGTCGCCCACGAACGAGGCGTCCGTGAGCAGGGCCTTGGTCGCGGGGAAGAAGAACTGCTCGGTGGCGAACATCTTCGCGCTGGCCGGGTCGCTGTTGAGGAACTGCGCGAACAGGGCGGCCGCGATGGGGTTCTTGGTGGACCGGATGACGGCGGTGGTCGAACCTCCCCAGTTGCCCGAGCTCGGCTTCGACGCGTCCCACTGCGGCAGCGGAGCCGCTCGCCACTTGCCCGAGGTGGCCTTGGCGGAGCCGGAGAGGAAGACGGGGCCCCAGGCCGCGGTGATCCAGGTGGCGTACTTGCCCTTGTTGAGCGCGGCGTACCAGGAGTCGGTGAAGTCGGGTTCGACGCCGATGACCCCTTCCTTCGCCAGGCCGCCCCAGAAGGCGCCGAGCTTCTGCGAGACGGCGTCGTCGACGCTGATGGTGATGTCGCTCTTGCCGGAGGTGACGTACGGCTTGGCGCCCGCCTGCCACAGCAGACCGTGCCAGGCGGCGACCTGGTTGGCGGCGAGGTTGGTGAGGTAGACGTCGGGGTCGGCCTTGTGGAGCTTGCGGGCGGCGGCGGCGAACTCGTCCCAGGTGGCGGGGACGGCGATGCCGTGCTTGTCGAAGATGTCCTGCCGGTAGAGCATCCCCATCGGGCCGGTGTCCTGCGGGATCGCCCACACCTCGCCGTTCGTGCCGCTGACCTGGCCCCAGGTCCAGTCGACGAAGGTGTTCTTCAACGCGGCGGCGCCGTAGGGCCGAAGGTCCAGCAGGCTGTTGGTGATCGTGAACGTCGGGATCGCCTGGTACTCGATCTGGACCATGTCGGGGGCGCCGCTGCCGGCCTTCAGCGCCGTGCGCAGCTTGGTGTACTGCGGCGTGCCCTGACCGGCGTTGACCACCTTGACCTTGATGGCCGGGTACTTCTGCTGGAAGAGCGCGACCTCCTTGTCGATGTTCGGGACCCAGGTCCAGAACGTCAGCTCGGTGGGCGTCTTCATGGCCTTGTCGATGTCGGCCTGACTGACCGCCTTGGCGGAGGAGCCGCCGGAGCCGCTGTCACCGCCGCCGCAGGCGGAGAGGGCGCTCGCGAGCGTCAGGGCTCCGGTCGCGGCGAGGAAGCCACGGCGGTTCAGGGATGCCGAGGAGGCGGCTGAGAGGAATTTCGACATGGTGGACTCCGCAGAGGGCGTAGGGAAATCGGCGCACAGGGCGACGTGCTGTCGGAACGTCTGGAGGCTGGGTTCGACGGGCGGGACGGCGGGGCCGGCGAGGTGCGGGGGATTCCTCGCGCGGCCGAGCACGTGACGCTCGTCAGCCGGCAGAAGGGCTCACGCCCGGGGAGGCGGGAGGCGGGAGGAAGGAGGCGGGGCGGGGGCCCGGGCAGGCGGCTCGGGGAGCGGTGTCCGGGCCCCGCGCCGGTGAGTGGGCGCGGCGACGGCCGGATACGGCCGGGCCGGCTCGCGCACTCGGGTGCGGGTGGGTGTGGGGTGCGGGTGTGTGTGGAGGCGGACGAGCGCGGCGCGTCCTGGGCTGTGGCTACGGGCTGTGGGTGGGCTGATCTCCCATCGTGATCGAGGGACCCGGTGCGGGCGCCGGGCGGTCAGACCGGGGTCTCCCGGGGAGCGGGGGGCGTCCGGGCGGACGCGGTCGTGCGGTTCGGCGGGGGCGCCGTCGAGGAGCGGACCACGAGGTTGACCGGCGGGTCTTCCGCAGGGATGGGGTCCGAGTCCGGGTGCTCGATGGCATGCACCAGTCGCTTGAGGCCGTCCTGCGCCGTCGCGTCGAACGGCTGGCGCACCGTCGTCAGCGGCGGGGTCACATAGGCGGCCACCGGTATGTCGTCCAGACCGACGACGCTGATCTCCTCCGGTACCCGTCGGCCCGCTTCCAGCAGGCCGCGGATCAGGCCGATCGCCATGTCGTCGTTGGCGGCGAACACCGCCGTGACGTCATGGTCCTCGGCCAGCTCGCGTCCCGCGCGGTACCCGGAGGCGGCCGACCAGTCGCCTGCGATCACCGGCGGTTCGCGCCTGCCGTGGGCGGCCAGCGTCGCCCGCCAGCCCTCCATCCGGTCCCTGGCCGCGAACCAGCGCTGCGGACCGGCGAGGTGGTGGACGGTCGGGTGCCCGAGGCCGAGCAGATGCTCCGTGACGGCCCGGGCCAGCTGGTGGGCGACGAGACCGGCGGTCACCACCCGCCGGACGGCGAACGGCGGCGGCGCCCCGAGGATCAGGAACGGCACGTCGACGGGGATCGCGAGGTCGGTGTCGCCCTCCTCGTCGATCGGCTCGGAGATGACGATGCCGTCCACGCCCTGGTCGAGGAGCGAGTCGACGGCGCCGGCGATGCCCGCGGCGTCGCCCTCCACGGTGTTGACCACGCGGAGCGTGTAACCCGTGTCCCGCACGGCCCGCTCCAGGCCCATCAGCAGCGAGGCGGGGCCGTAGAGCGCCGTGCCGAGCGTCACCACGCCGATGGACCGGGTTCGGCCCGAGGCCAGTGCCCGAGCGGCGTGGTTCAGCCGGTAGCCGAGGGTCTCAGCGGCTTCCAGGACACGTCGGCGCACATCGCCGGAGACGTACTGCTCACCGTTCATGACCCTGGACACCGTCTTCTGCGAGACGCCCGCCAGCCGCGCCACGTCGATGCTGCGTGGTGCGGCGCCGGTGCTGCGGCCTGCCAGTCGTGCCATGGGTCTCTCCTGATCTCCGGCAGTCGCGCAACGCTGTCGTTCGGTATGACTGCGCTGACATGACTGCGCTGACATATCTACGCAGCCAGAGAGGGCTCGTCAAGGGTTTCCGCAACATTGCCGTCATCCGAAAGCAACGCACGACCGCCTCGACGACCCCTGCCGGACGCGGCTCGGCCTCTCAACTCCCTTTCCACGGCGGGAGGGTCAGCGAGATCCGGACTCCCGCGAGAGCTCGGGACGAGCGCGACGCGTCAGCGCACGCCCGCGGCGTCGAGCAGGACCGTCACCGTGGGAGCGACCAGACCTGTGGGCGTGTCGGCCTTGATTCCCGCACGGGCGCTGGCGCCGTCGAAGATCAGGATCAGCTGGCGGGCCAGCAGGTCCGGGTCGCTCGCCCCGCCCCGTTCGGCCTCGGCGCGGAAGAAGGCGGTCAGGTTCTCCTTGACCCGGTGGGCCACCCGGCTCGCGGGGTGACTCTGATCCTTGAGCTCGATCTGCACGGCCAGGAACCGACACCCCTGGAAGTCGGGGGCGCCCGCCTCCGACGCCAACCGGTCGAACACGTGCATGATCCGCTCGCGGGGCGAACGGTCGCCGTCGGCCGGAGGCAGCAGCGTCACCACGTAGGCGGCTGCGCGTTCCTCGAGGCTCGCCGCGAGCAGGTGGTCCTTGCTCTCGAACAGCTGGTACATGGAGCGCTTCGACACCCCCGCCGCCTTGCACAGCGCGTCGACGCCGACGCCGACGCCGTCTCGGTAGGTGAGCGTGGCCGCCGCCTCCAGCAGCCGCTCTCGGGGACTTGACTTCACGTCGGCGGTCATACGGCGAGGTTAACGCGATTCCGCCCCCTTGAAAACAGATCGGTTTCCGCGCGGGAGCCCCGGTGATCACGGCCGGGCCCGGCCATCCGCGCACGGATGCGCCGCCCATGGCGCTTGCATCGAGAAACCGATCGGTTTACC
>NZ_JBEPBI010000273.1:0-9915 GCF_040299045.1 Streptomyces sp. NPDC001027 | reverse complement strand
GGCGCTCCGGGCGCCGGTCCCCGTCCCCAGGCCCCCGGCGGCCAGGGCGGCGGTCCTCGTCCGCAGTCCCCGGGCGGCGCTCGTCCGAGCCCGGGCGGCATGCCTCGTCCGCAGGGTGCGGGCCCCGGCGGTCCCCGTCCCGGCGGCGGTCCGCGTCCGAACCCCGGCATGATGCCGCAGCGTCCCGCTGCCGGCCCGCGTCCCGGCGGCGGCCCCGGCGGCCGCGGTCCGGGCGGCGGCGGTGCGGGTCGTCCCGGCGGCGGCGGTCGTCCCGGCGGCGGCGGCTTCGCGGGTCGTCCGGCCGGTCCCGGCGGCGGCGCCCGTCCGGGCGGCGGCGGCGGTTTCGCCGGTCGTCCCGGCGGCGGCGGTCCCGGTGGCGGCGGCGGCTTCGGCGGCGGTCGTCCCGGCTTCGGCGGACGTCCCGGCGGCCCCGGCGGCCGTGGTGGCACGCAGGGCGCCTTCGGTCGTCCGGGCGGTCCCGCGCGTCGCGGTCGCAAGTCGAAGCGGCAGAGGCGCCAGGAGTACGAGGCCATGCAGGCCCCGTCGGTCGGCGGCGTGATGCTGCCTCGCGGCAACGGCGAGACCATTCGCCTGTCGCGCGGCGCCTCCCTCACCGACTTCGCCGAGAAGATCAACGCCAACCCGGCGTCGCTCGTCGCGGTGATGATGAACCTCGGCGAGATGGTCACGGCCACGCAGTCCGTCTCCGACGCGACCCTCGAGGTCCTCGCCGGCGAGATGAACTACACGATCCAGATCGTCAGCCCCGAGGAGGAGGACCGCGAGCTGCTCGAGTCCTTCGACATCGAGTTCGGCGAGGACGAGGGCGACGAGGAGGACCTGGTGGTCCGCCCGCCGGTCGTCACCGTCATGGGTCACGTCGACCACGGCAAGACCCGACTGCTCGACGCCATCCGCAAGACGAACGTCATCGCGGGCGAGGCCGGCGGCATCACCCAGCACATCGGCGCCTACCAGGTCTCGACCCAGGTCAACGAAGAGGACCGCGCGATCACCTTCATCGACACCCCGGGTCACGAGGCGTTCACCGCCATGCGTGCCCGTGGTGCCCGGTCGACGGACATCGCGATCCTGGTCGTCGCGGCCAACGACGGCGTCATGCCGCAGACGGTCGAGGCGCTCAACCACGCCAAGGCGGCCGACGTCCCGATCGTCGTCGCGGTCAACAAGATCGACGTCGAGGGCGCCGACCCGACCAAGGTGCGCGGTCAGCTGACCGAGTTCGGCCTGGTGGCCGAGGAGTACGGCGGCGACACGATGTTCGTCGACATCTCCGCCAAGCAGGGTCTGCACATCGACTCGCTGCTCGAGGCCGTGATCCTCACGGCCGACGCCTCGCTCGACCTGCGGGCCAACCCGAGCCAGGACGCGCAGGGCATCTCGATCGAGTCCCGTCTCGACCGCGGCCGCGGCGCCGTGGCGACGGTCCTCGTGCAGCGAGGCACCCTGCGGGTCGGCGACACGATGGTCGTGGGCGACGCCTACGGCCGGGTGCGCGCCATGCTCGACGACAACGGCAACAACGTCGCCGAGGCCGGCCCGTCGACGCCGGTCCAGGTCCTGGGCCTGACCAACGTCCCGGGTGCGGGCGACAACTTCCTCGTCGTCGACGAGGACCGCACCGCCCGCCAGATCGCCGAGAAGCGTGCCGCCCGCGAGCGGAACGCCGCCTTCGCCAAGCGCACGCGCAGGTTCTCCCTGGAGAACCTGGACGCCGCCCTGAAGGCCGGCGAGGTCCAGCAGCTGAACCTGATCATCAAGGGTGACGCTTCCGGTTCGGTCGAGGCCCTCGAGTCCTCGCTGCTCCAGCTGGACGTCGGCGAAGAGGTCGACATCCGCGTCCTGCACCGCGGCGTCGGTGCGGTCACGGAGTCGGACATCGACCTGGCCATGGGCTCGGACGCCATCGTCATCGGCTTCAACGTCCGCGCGGCGGGCCGCGCGGCGCAGATGGCCGAGCGCGAGGGCGTCGACGTCCGGTACTACTCGGTCATCTACCAGGCGATCGAGGAGATCGAGGCGGCCCTGAAGGGCATGCTGAAGCCGGAGTACGAGGAGGTCGAGCTCGGCACGGCGGAGATCCGCGAGATCTTCAAGTCGTCCAAGCTGGGCAACATCGCCGGTGTCCTGGTCCGCTCGGGCGAGGTCAAGCGCAACACCAAGGCGCGCCTCATCCGCGACGGCAAGGTCATCGCGGAGAACCTCAACATCGAGGGCCTGCGCCGCTTCAAGGACGACGTCACCGAGATCCGCGAAGGCTACGAGGGCGGTATCAACCTCGGAAACTTCAACGACATCAAGATCGACGACGTCATCGCGACGTACGAGATGCGGGAGAAGCCCCGCGCGTAAGTAGACGGACGCCGCCGGCCGACGGGAGACCTTCCCGTAGGCCGGCGCTCCGTCTCGGGGGCTGCCGTCCCCGAAACCCGGCTTCGGCCCCGAACGGGCGGGCCTCGTCCGCCAGGCCGGACGACTCGTCCGCGGCCGGACTGCGTCGGCCGCCCGGCACGGAAAACCCCGTCGAGTCGCCGACCGCAACGTTGTACCGTTCATGATGTCCCTGCCCCCTGGCGGCAGGGCCGTCGATCCCGTACCGGCGGGTTAACCGGTTACACATGTACGTGGGGACACTGTCCTTCGACCTCCTCCTCGGCGACGTGCATTCGCTGAAGGAGAAGCGCTCCGTCGTCCGTCCGATCGTCGCCGAGCTCCAGCGCAAGTACGCGGTGAGCGCGGCCGAGGTGGACAATCAGAACCTCCACCGCAGGGCCCGCATCGGCCTCGCCGTGGTCTCCGGTGACGCGGAGCACCTGACCGACGTCCTGGACCGGTGCGAACGGCTGGTGGCCGCCCGCCCCGAAGTGGAGCTGCTGTCGGTCAGACGCCGTTTCCACGGCGAAGACGACTGACACGACCGACCACGTGAAGAACGCAACAAGGAAAGAACGGGAGACGGACCAGTGGCCGACAACGCGCGCGCCAAGAGGCTGGCGGACCTCATCCGAGAGGTGGTGGCCCAGAAGCTGCAGCGTGGGATCAAGGACCCGCGGCTCGGTTCCCACGTCACCATCACGGACACCCGGGTCACCGGCGACCTCAGGGAAGCGACCGTCTTCTACACCGTGTACGGCGACGACGAGGAGCGCGCGGCCGCGGCCGCGGGCCTGGAGAGCGCCAAGGGCGTCCTGCGCTCCGAGGTGGGCCGCGCGGCCGGCGTGAAGTTCACGCCGACGCTGGCCTTCGTCGCCGACGCCCTGCCGGACAACGCCCGCACCATCGACGACCTCCTCGACAGGGCGCGCGCCGCCGACGAGAAGGTCCGCGAGGTGTCCGCGGGCGCCGGGTACGCCGGCGAGGCCGACCCGTACCGCAAGCCCGGCGACGAGGACGAGACGGACGACTCCGCCTGATGAACGGCAAGCAGAGCACGCCCGACGGACTTGTCATCGTCGACAAGCCGTCGGGCTTCACCTCGCATGACGTCGTGGCCAAGATGCGGGGGATCGCCCGGACCCGCCGCGTCGGGCACGCCGGCACGCTCGACCCGATGGCGACGGGAGTCCTCGTCCTCGGCGTCGAGAAGGCGACGAAGCTCCTCGGGCACCTGGCGTTGACCGAGAAGGAGTACCTGGGCACGATCCGGCTCGGCCAGACGACCCTGACGGACGACGCGGAGGGCGAGATCACGGGGTCCACGGACGCCTCGAAGGTCACCCGGGACGCGATCGACGCGGGCATCGCCAAGCTGAGCGGCGACATCATGCAGGTCCCGTCCAAGGTCAGCGCCATCAAGATCGACGGCGTGCGCTCCTACAAGCGCGCCCGGGACGGCGAGGACTTCGCGATCCCGGCCCGCCCGGTCACCGTCTCCGCCTTCTCCGTGTACGACGTCCGTGACGCCGTCGCGGAGGACGGCACCCCGGTGACGGACCTGGTCGTGTCGGTCGTCTGCTCCTCCGGCACCTACATCCGGGCCCTCGCCCGGGACCTGGGCGCCGACCTCGGCGTCGGCGGCCACCTCACCGCCCTGCGCCGCACCCGCGTCGGCCCCTACAAGCTGGACTCGGCGAAGACGCTCGACCAGCTGCAGCAGGAGCTGAGCGTGCTGCCGATCGGCGACGCGGCCGCCGCCGCGTTCCCCCGCTGGAACGTGGACGCCCGGCGAGCCCGGCTGCTCCTGAACGGCGTGCGCCTGGAGATGCCCGACGAGTACGCGGGCGCGGGCGCGGTCGGCGTGTTCGACCCCGAGGGCCGCTTCCTGGCCCTGGTGGAGGAGCAGAAGGGCAAGGCGAAGAGCCTCGCCGTGCTCGGCTGAGCCGTCTTTCCTCCGGATTGCCCGTGGAGCGGCGAGCACGGGGTGCTGCCCCGCCGCTCCACGGTCCCCCCTCGGTTCCCCCACCTCTAGGCTGCGTTCGGCAGCGGGTGTTCATTCACCCGTCCGGGCAGGCGCTCGGAGTGAAACGAGGGAGTGCAGGGGGGCGCTTTCGTCCCGCAATCCCTTCCGCTGATCCTTCGCGCCTACCGTCGACCGCAGGGCACGCGGGCGCGGCGGGAGGTACGGCGATGGCGGGACGGGGCCCGCGGACACCGCGGCACGACTCCATGCGGGGCAGGTCGGGGGACGGGCGGACGGATCCTCGCGGCACTCGCGACGAAGATCCGTGCGCTCCCTTCGGCGTCGACGCCTCCCTGGTCCGCATCCGCGACCTGGCCGGCCGGCCGCGCGGCGCCGGCTTCGTCGCCGACCACCACGGCACGGTCCTCACCAGCCACGAGACGGTCGACGGCCTCTCCCGGCTCGTCGTGCACGCCGCGGGCGACCGCAGCTGCCTCGTGAGCGCCGACGCCGTCACCGCCCTGCCCGAGCTCGACCTGGCGCTCGTCCGCACCGAAGGCCTCGGCGCGGACCCGCTGCCGGTGACCGTGCGGCAGGGCGTCGAGCCCGGCCGGTACGTCCGGCTGGCCGCCGGCTGCTGGCGTGAGGCGCGGGTGCTGGCCGAGGCGTCCGTGACGTACACGGCCACGGACCGTTTCCACCTGGTCGACGGGGCTCTCGAGCTGGCGATCGGCACCGCGGGCCGGGACGCGCTGCGGCTGGGCGGCGGAGCGGCCGGAGGGCCGGTCCTCGACGCCGCGACCGGCGCGGTCGTCGCCGTCCTCGGCACGGCACTGCGCTCCGGCCCCCGCGACACGGGCTTCGCCGTCGCCCTGCGTCCCTCCCGTCCCTCACCCCCGACGCCGCCCGGTGACGCCCCGGCGGGAGGGGCGGGCCAGGACGGCGAACGCGGTGCGGCGGGCGGTGTGACGACGACCGCCGGGGCGGCCGTGTCGTCGCGCGAGACCCGACACGGGTACGGCATCGGGTTCGGGTCCGGGTACGCGTATCCGGGTGCGGGCGGGGCCGCGAGCGCCGGGGCGGGTCATGCGCAGGCGACCGGGACCGCGGGCGTCGGTTCGCCGTCCGGGGCGGACGGAGTGCGGGCGGCGCCGGCTCAGGCCGCCGGGCCCCTGGCCGAGCTGCTCGCCCGCAACGCGGCGACCGTGCCCGCCTACGGCGCGGACCTCAATCTGGCGGGCGTCCTGGAACTGACGGCCACCTCCGTCGCCTCGGACGGCCCGCCCGACGCGCTGTCCGGCCGCTTCGGCGCGGCCGGCGGTTCCCGTCCCGCGGCGACGGACCCGGTCGAACGGGCCCACCCGGCAAGGGAGTTCGCCGCCTTCGCAGAGGGCCCGGCGGCCGTCCTCGGCCTCGTCGGCGCCCCGGGCAGCGGCCGTACGACGGAACTCGCGGCGTTCGCCGCCCGCCGGCACCGGGCGCCCGAGCAGGCCCCCACCCTGTGGCTGCGCGGCGCCGACCTGCGGGCGGACGACGACTCCCTCGCCGACGCGGTCCGCCGCACCCTGGCCAGGGCGGCACGCATCGTGGCCGCGGGGCGGAGCACGCCCGGGACGACGTCCTCCGGCGCGCCGCACACGACGGTGGCCTCGGACGCGAGGGGGGCCTCGGACACGACGGGGATCTCGTGGGGGGCGGGGGCCTCGCGGGGCGCAGCGGGACCCTGGGGCGCGGAGGGCGAGCCGGGCCCGGCGGGCATGCCAGGCCCGGCGGGCGCGTCCGGCGTTCCAGGCGGAGCCGCTGCGGGCGCCGCCGGTCCGGACGGCGTCACCCCCGAGCGGCTGGCCCGTCTCGCCGCGGCCGCAGGACGCCCTCTGCTGCTGCTCCTCGACGGCCCCGAGGAGATGTCCCCGGTCCTCGCCCACCGGCTCGCCGACTGGAGCGAGGGCACCGCCGCCTGGCTGCGCGAGACGGGCGCCCGACTGGTGATCGCGTGCCGGGCGGAGTACTGGGAGCGGGCGGGCGCGCACTTCCCGCCGCAGACCCTGCACGGGACCGCACAGGCGTCGGGCCCGCTCCCGCCCTGCGTCCGCCTCGGCGACCTCACCCCCGACGAGGCGCGCGAGGCACGCGCCCGCTACGCCGTCCCCGACACCGCGCTCGCCGCCCCCGACGACCGTCACCCCCTCACCCTGCGCCTCCTCTCCGAGGTCCGGGCCGCCCTGCCCGGCCACGCCGACCGGTCCCCGGCCGACGGGCCCCTCGTCGACCGGCCCCCCCTCGGCCGGGACGACGTCTTCGCCGCCCATCTCGACCTGATGTGCCTGCGCATCGCCGTCCGCATCGCCGTCGAGAACGGACTGCGGGGCGCGGCCGTGCGCCGCCTCGCGGCAAAGGTCTCCGGACAGGTCCACGAGGCCGCCCGCCGCAGCCTGGGACCGGGACAGGGCCAGCTGGACCGGGCGTCGTTCGAGGCGGTGTTCCCCTGGGGCGCGGCGCCCGCCCGGCTCGGCGCCGACAGCGGCTGGGCGTCCGCCGTCCTCACCGAGGGCCTTCTCGTGCCCGCGGGCAGCGGCTACCGCTTCGCCCACGAGGAACTCGCCGACTGGCTCCAGGGCCTCCACCTCGACCTGGACGAGGCCTTGCGCGCCTTGGTCCACCGTCCCGAGACGCCCGGCGGCGACCGCCCGCTCCCGGTGCCGCGTCACCGCATCGGCCCCGTGCTCGAGGCCCTGCTGCTCCTGGGCCGGCACCAGGGCCCGCACCGGCTCGCCGCCCGGCTGCGTGAGCTGATCCACTCCCTGGAGGCCGACCCCTGCTCCTGGTGGGCTGCCCGGCTGCTCGCCCAGACCCTGCTGCGCGTGCCGGACGCGACGCCGTACACGGGCGTCCTGCGCCTGCTGGCGGACCGCATCGGCGCCGGCGCCGCGGAGACGGGCCCGCCCCTCGCGGACTTCGGCCCCGGGTTCTGGACGGCACTTGCCCTGCCCTGCGACGCCCGCCTCGACCTCCTGCGCCGTCTCGTCCCCGCCGACGGCGCCCCCCACGACGCGGACGCGCCCCGCTACCTGGACGTCGTGGCCAGTCTCCTCGCGGCCGAGCCGACCGTCGTGCAGCCGCATCTCACCCACTGGTTCGACGACGAGCGGCCGCTGCCCGCGACCCCGCACGCCACGGTGGCTACGGCCGCGCAGGCCCTGCTGCACACCCATCGACGAGGCGCCCTCGACGACCTCACCGACGTGCTCGTCGACTGCGCGCACCACCGCGCCGCCGAACTGCTCGCCGTGCTGGCCGAGGAGGAGCCGTCGGCGCTGTGCCGGGCCGTCGACCGCTGGGCGCACGACGCGCGTCCGGCCCGGCGGGCCGCGGCGGTCGCACACGCCCTGAGCGCCGCGCCGCACGCCCGAGCCGAGGCGGACCGCCGCCTGCTGCGCCACACCGCCCTCGGGCTGCTCGCCCGTCCCGGCGACGGCCCTCTGCACGGCGGCGCGCTCGCCCTTCTCGTCCGCGACCCCGAGACCCGGCGCGGGTGCCTGCCGCGGGCCCTCGATCGGTTCGCGGCGGGCGACGACCCGTATCTCCCGCCGAGCGCGCTGCTGCCCGCCCTGTCCACCGACCCCGGGCCGGTGCTGGACGCGTTCCGGGCGCGTCTGCTCGGCGCCGACCGCGCGGACGCGGGCAGGGTCCTGTGGACGCTCGCCGAGGTCACCGCCCCTCCCGCCGAGGCCCGCCGGATCGCCGCCCTGGTGCAGGAGACCGCCGAGCGCCGGCCGGAGTGCGCGGGGCATGTCGCCGCGTACGTCGACCGCCGTCTCGATCACGGGCCCGACGCCCGCCCGGTGCTCCTCCCCCTGGTCACCGGCCTGCTGGCCGACGGGAGCCCGGAGCCGGTCCGGGCCGCGCTGGCAGGGGTGCTGGCCGCCCCCGGCGCGCCCGGGTCCCGCCCGCTGCGGGACGAGCTCCTGGAGCACCTCCTCGTCCGCGAAGAGGCCCCCGCCGTCCTGGCCGCCGTCCTGTACGCGGCCGCCGGCCGTGACGGCGACGACCTGCGCGACCTCCTCCGCCTCACCGGCCGCCTCCTCGTCCGCACTCAGCACGGCGCGACCTGCTTCGACCGCGGTCTGGTCGACCTGGGTCGGCACGTGCCGGGCTTCGCCGCGCGGGTGGTGGAGTGGATCACGGAGGCGCCGGGGGAGTGGGCCGCCGTGATCGGCCCGAGCGCCCGCCGCACGGTGGAGAACCTGGCCGGGGCGGGGACCGGGACCGGAGCGGGGACCGGGGCGGATACGGGCGCGGGGGCCGGGAGCGAGACGGCGAGCGGGGCGGGTCCGCGTGTGACGGTGTGACGCCGCGGGGCGCCTGCAGCCGGCGAAGGCCCGCTCACGTGGGCCGTCTCACGTGGGCCGGGTCACAGCCTCCATGCCGATGCGGGCGGGAAGCACCCGGCATGGCACCCTTAGACCTGCGTAAGAGGCAAGAGCAGACACGGACAAGGGTTCGAGGAGCGGTCACAGTGCAGCGCTGGCGTGGCTTGGCAGACATCCCCGAGGACTGGGGACGCAGCGTCGTCACCATCGGCTCCTACGACGGTGTCCACCGAGGACACCAGCTGATCATCCAGCACGCCGTGGACCGGGCCCGCGAACTGGGCGTTCCGGCCGTCGTCGTCACCTTCGACCCGCACCCCAGCGAGGTCGTCCGTCCCGGCAGCCATCCGCCCCTGCTCGCCCCCCACCACCGCCGCGCGGAGCTGATGGCGGACCTCGGGGTCGACGCGGTCCTCATCCTGCCGTTCACCACCGAGTTCTCGAAGCTCTCACCTGCCGAGTTCGTCGTGAAGGTCCTGGTCGACCGGCTGCACGCGAAGGCGGTCGTCGAGGGTCCGAACTTCCGCTTCGGCCACAAGGCCGCGGGCAACGTCGAGTTCCTCGCCGAACAGGGCAAGGTGTACGACTTCGAGGTGGAGGTCGTCGACCTGTACGTGCGCGGCGAGGCGGGCGGCGGCGAGCCGTTCTCCTCGACGCTGACCCGACGTCTGGTGGCCGAGGGCGACCTCGCGGGCGCGGCGGAGATCCTCGGCCGTCCGCACCGCGTGGAGGGCGTCGTGGTGCGCGGGGCGCAGCGTGGGCGCGAGCTCGGCTTCCCGACCGCCAACGTCGAGACCCTGCCCCACACCGCGATCCCGGCGGACGGCGTCTACGCGGGCTGGCTGCACGTGGACGGCGAGGCGATGCCCGCCGCGATCTCCGTCGGCACCAACCCGCAGTTCGACGGCACCGAGCGCACGGTGGAGGCGTACGCCATCGACCGCGTCGGCCTCGACCTCTACGGACTGCACGTCGCCGTCGACTTCCTGGCGTTCGTGCGCGGCCAGGCCAAGTTCGACTCCCTGGACGGGCTGTTGGAGCAGATGGCGCAGGACGTGAAGCGCTGCCGGGAACTGGTGACCGCCCAGCAGGGGCAGGAGCAGGCGCAGTAGAGCGGTGACCGGCGGGCTGGCTCGGCCCGTCCGGCGAACGGCCGAGGGGCGGCCGGTGTCCTGAACACCGGCC
>NZ_JBEPBI010000272.1:0-9918 GCF_040299045.1 Streptomyces sp. NPDC001027 | reverse complement strand
GGGCACGCCCGCGACGCGGACCGCGGCTTCCACGCGGCATGCGGCCTCCGTGCCGAACGCAGCCTCCGTGCCGAACGCGGCTTCCATGCCGAACGCGGCCTCCGCTTCGCCGCCCATGTCCGGCGTCGCGTCCGGCTCGTCCTCGCCCTCGCCGGCGCCGTCGAAGAGAGGTCCCTCGATCCAGTCCGCGAGCAGGGTCAGATCGACGAGCGAGAGGGCGGGCCGGGAACGGACGTCCTCGATGGAGACCCGGCCCTCGCTGGTGACGGCGAGCAGATCGACCCGCGCCCCGTCGGCGAACGACAGCCGGACATGGGACCAGGAAGTGACGCCTCCCGCCTCCCGCACCTCCCACGCCGGCCGCACGGACACCGTGCCGTCCTCGGCGGAACGATCAGAAAGATTAAGAAACGATGCTTCTAGCACATACGGAACGTAACCGCATGATCACTTTCCATACGAACGGACACGCGTGGGACATGACCGTACACACCCTGTCAGCGGAGCCGTGACGGTGCGATGCTGGAGGCACCAGCGAATCTCCTCCGACCTCCGGGGTAAGGAGTTCCGCCGTGCTCCGTGTCGCCGTCGTCGGCTCCGGGCCGAGTGGTGTCTACACCGCCCAGAGTCTGGTCCAGCTCGACCCGGACGTGCTCGTGGACGTCCTGGACCGCCTGCCCTGTCCGTACGGCCTGGTGCGGTACGGCGTCGCCCCGGACCACGCGAAGATCAAGTCCCTGCAGCAGAACCTGCGCGCCGTGCTCGAGCACGAACGGGTCCGTTTCCTCGGAGACGTTCCGGTGGGCGGGGACGGAGTGCCGCCCGCCCGGCTGCGCGAGCTCTACCACGCGGTCGTGTACTGCGTCGGCGCCGCGACCGACCGACGCCTCGGCATCCCGGGCGAGGAGCTGCCCGGCAGTCGGTCGGCGACGGAGTTCGTGTCCTGGTACAGCGCACACCCGGACGCCTCACCCGCACGTTTCCTGCACGGCGTCGACACGGCCGTGGTGGTGGGGATCGGGAACGTCGCGGTGGACGTCGCCCGGATCCTGGCGCGGGGCGCCGCCGAGCTGAGCCCCACCGACATGCCCCAGGCTGCGTTGGCGGCGCTCGCGGCGAGCGAGGTGCGCGAGATCCAGATGGTCGGACGGCGCGGCCCGTCGCAGGCCCGGTTCACCACCAAGGAGCTGCGGGAGCTGGGCACGCTGCCGGACGCCGAGGTGGTCGTCGACGAGGCGGAGCTGGCTCTCGATCCGGCGTACGTGGACCCTTCCGGCCTTCCGGCGGCGCAGCGGCGCAACGTGGAGGTGCTGCGCGGCTGGGCGGCGACGCCGGCCCGCGGCGCCCGACGGCGCATCCGGCTGCGGTTCTTCCTGCGCCCCGTCGAACTGCACGCCGTCGACGGCCGGTTGGGCGTGGCGCGGTTCGAAAGGACAGTGCCGGACGGGCGCGGCGGAGTGACCGGCACCGGCCGGTACGAGGACGTCCCGGCACAGTTGGTGCTGCGGTCGGTGGGCTATCAGGGCACGCCTCTCGAAGGCCTGCCGTTCGACGCCGGGCACGGCACCGTGCCGCATCTGGCCGGGCGGGTGGTGCGTGACGGCGAGGCGTCGCCGGGCGAGTACGTGGCGGGCTGGATCAAGCGCGGCCCGACCGGTGTCATCGGCGCCAACCGGCCGTGCGCGAAGGAGACGGCGACGTCTCTGCTGGCGGACGCCCCCGCCCTCGTGCGACGGGAGCTGCCCGGCGACCCCCTCACGCTGCTGCGGGCCGCCGGGGCCGAGCCCGTCGAGTGGGCGGGCTGGCTGGCGATCGAGCGGGCCGAGGCGGCGCTCGGGGCCTCGCTGGGCCGCCGGGCGGTCAAGCTGCCGGACTGGCCGTCCCTGCGGGCGGCGGCGGGCCCGGCCGCCGTCGGCGTCCAGGACCCGCCGCCTCTGCGGTGAGCGCCTCCGGTCCCTCTCCTGCGGGAAACACCCTGGTGCCACCCCTTCGGTGAGCGCACCCACCCGCCCGTCCTCGTGCACGCCGACGGGCGGGTGGGGTTCCCTGGCAGGGCAGCACGCTCGTGATCGTGTGCGGCCGGGCGCGTCAGGAGCTCGTGAGGACGACCAGTCGCTGGGTGGCCCGGGTCATCGCGACATAGCGGTCGACCGCTCCCTCGACGCCCGCCCCGAAGGTCTCCGGGTCGATCAGCACGACCAGGTCGAACTCGAGCCCCTTCGACAGCTCGGGCGTCAACGACCGGACCCGCGAGGTCGGCCGGAACGCGGGGTCGCCGATGACGCAGGCGATCCCGTCGTCGTGCTCGGCGAGCCAGGACCGGAGGACCCGGTCCAGCTCCGACACGTGCCCGTGGACGACGGGGACGCCGCTGCTGCGGATGGACGTCGGGACGTTGGCGTCCGGGAGCGCGGCCCGGATGACCGGCTCTGCCTCCGCCATGACCTCCTCCGGCGTCCGGTAGTTGACGGTCAGGGACGCCACGCCGATCCGGTCGAGCCCGATCCGCTCGAGCCGTTCCTGCCAGGACTCCGTGAATCCGTGCCGGGCCTGGGCACGGTCCCCGACGATGGTGAAACTGCGGGACGGGCAGCGCAGCAGCAGCATCTGCCACTCGGCGTCGGTCAGCTCCTGCGCCTCGTCCACCACGACGTGTGCGAACGGGCCGGCCAGCAGGTCCGGGTCGGCGGTGGTCAGTTCGCTCTCGTCGACCAGGCTGACCTGGGCGTCCTCGCCGCGCAGCATGGTCACCAGGCCTTCGCCGTCGTCACCGTCCGCCCCGGAGTCGGCCACGGCCGCGATCAGGTTGTCGACGACCTGCGTCATGCGTTCGCGCTGGGCGGCGAGGACGGCCTTGTGGCGGACCTTGCGCCGGGCCTCCTCCGGGTCGCCGAGCCGCTGGCGCGCCGCGTCCAGGAGCGGCAGGTCGGACACCGTCCACGCGTGGGGGTCGGTGCGTTGCAGCCCGCGCACCTCGTCCGGGGTGAGCCAGGGGGCGCACATCCGCAGATAGGCGGGAACCGACCACAGGTCTCCGACCAGGTCGGCCGCTTCCAGCAGCGGCCACGCCCGGTGGAGGGCGCCGACCAATTCGCGGTCGTGCCGCAGCGCCTTGCGGAACAACTGCGGTGAGACGTCGCCGCCGTGCTTGTCCAGCAGGATCGTGACCAGTTCCTCCCAGATCAGGTCGCGCGCCTCGTTGTGCGGAGTGCCCGGCGACGGCGCGTCGAACGCCTCGGCCCAGTCGTCGGCGCCGAGCCAGAGGTCGGAGTCGGAGACGGTGACCGTCATCCCCTCCGTCGGCGGCGACTCGTAGAACCGGACGGCCGTCTCGATCGCCTTCACCATGTCCGCCGACGACTTCAGCCGGGCCGCCGTCGGGTCGGCCTCCACCGCCGCGTCGGCGCCCTCGGCGACGAGGTCGCGCAGGACGCAGGTCTGCACGCCCTCCTCGCCGAGGCTCGGCAGGACGTCGGCCACATAGGCCAGGTAGGGCCGGTGCGGGCCGACGAACAGCACGCCGCCCCGACGGTGCCCGAGGCGGGGGTCGGAGTAGAGGAGGTAGGCCGAGCGGTGCAGGGCCACCACGGTCTTCCCGGTGCCCGGACCCCCGTCGACGACGAGCGCGCCCCGCGACCCGGCGCGGATGACGGCGTCCTGGTCGGCCTGGATGGTGGCGAGCACGTCGCGCATCCGCCCGGACCGGGTGCCGCCCAGGCTGGCGATGAAGGCGGACTGGTCGTCGAGCGCGGCGTGCCCTTCGAGCGCGTCGGCGGTGAACACCTCGTCCCAGTAGTCGCTGATCCGGCCGCGGGTCCAGCGGTAGCGGCGACGGCTCACCAGGCCCATGGGATCGGCGTGCGTGGCCGCGAAGAACGGCTCGGCCGCGGGGGAACGCCAGTCGATCAGCAGTCGGCGGCCCGTGCTGTCGGTGAGGCCGATGCGTCCGACGTACAGGGGCTCGGGGTCGTCCGCGCCGACCATGTGCCCGAGGCACAGGTCCAGGCCGAAGCGGTTCAGGGAGCGCAGTCGGCCCGTCAGCCGGTGGATCTCCTGGTCGCGGTCCATCGCCTCCCGGCCGAGGCCGCCGGGGGCGCGGCGCTCGGCGTCGAGACGCGCGGAGAGCTCGGCGATGGTCTGCTCGAGGCTCTCCGCGATCGCCGCGAAGTGCTGCTCGTCGTGGGCGATCAGCTTCGGGTCGGCTTTGGCGGACAGCCGGTCGGGAAGGTCGAACGCGCCGGCGGTCGAGAGGGTCATGGGGTCGACATGCACTTCGTAGATCACTCATTTCCGCAGGTTCGGGCCTCGGCCTGCGATTCTGCGGGACGACGGGGGCCTTGCCGCAAGCCCCCGGGTGCGCTATACGTTGAGAGTGGCAAGGAGTGGTGTTTCTCCCTTGCCCTTTCTTTTTCGCCCGCCGCGGTCGGGCGGTTTCCTCGAAACCACCGAGATCGTACGCGTCCCCCGGGGCGGGCAGCCGGGCCCGACAGCCCTCCCGGGGCGCTCAGAGGGGTCTGCCGCCCCGGGAGACGTCGTCAACTCCGTGTGCAGACAGTCCCGTTGAGCGTGAAGGAACCTGGCGCAGCACTGTTTCCGGTGTGGTTTGCCTGGTAGCCGATGGTGATGCTCGCACCGGCTGCGAGTGTGCCGTTGTAGGTCGCGTTCGTGGCCGTGACCGCTCCGGAGGCCGGCGCGTACGTGGCGCCCCACCCGTTGGTGATGGTCTGGCCGGAGGGCAGCGTGAAGCCGAGCCGCCAGCCGTCGATCGCGCTCGACCCGGTGTTGGCGAGGGTCACGGAGGCGGTCAGTCCGGTGCTCCAGGCGCTGGTCGTCGCGGTCACCTTGCAGCCTGTGGGCTGCGGCTGCGGGGCAGGCCCGGCGGAGTCCAGGCCGAAGAAGGTCAGCACGCGGGCGGCCATGCCCCAGGCGTACAGGTTGTGCCCGACGCCCCCCAGGCTGACGGCCTCGACGGGGGCCTGGTCACCGGTGCCGCCGTAGCGGGTGCGGGTCCAGCCGGAGGCGGGCGAGTCGGTCGCGGCCGGGGTCTGGCTCACGCCCCGGACGTCGGTCCACTGCTTGATCTCCTCGCCGAAGTTGGGGTAGCGCAGCACGTCGTCCTCGGTCCCGTGCCACACCTGCATGCGCGGCCGGGGACCGTTGTAGCCGGGATAGGCCCTCCGCACGAGGTCGCCCCACTCCTGCGCGGTGTGGACGACGGCGCCGCCGGAGCAGGCGCTGTTCCACTCGGAGCCGTCGGCGGTGGCGAAGCAGCCGAAGGGGACGCCGGAGAAGGCGGACCCGGCGGCGAACACGTCGGGGTAGTCGCCGAGCAGGACGTTGGTCATCATCGCCCCGGAGGAGATGCCGGTGGCGTAGACGCGGGCGGTGTCGGCGGCGTACGCGGCGGTCACCCAGTCGATCATCGACTTGACGCCGACGGGGTCGCTGCCGCCGCCGCGCCTGAGCGCCTGCGGCGACGAGACGTCGAAGCACTTGCTGCTGCGGGTGACGGACGGGTACACGATCACGAACCCGTACCGGTCGGCCAGTTGGGCGTACTCGGTGCCGGAGTGCATCGCGGGTCCGGATCCTCCGCACCAGTGCACCGCGACGAGTACCGCCGGGTGCGCGGCGACGTTCGCCGGTGCGTAGACGTACATCTGGAGGTTGCTGGGGTTGGCGCCGAAGCCGGTGACCTCGGTCAGCGTGGCGGCGGGCACCGGCGGGGCGGCCCTCGGCGCCGCGGACGCGGCGGGAGCGGTGAGGACGGCGGCCGTGAGCAGGAGCAGGAGGGCGCCTAACAGGGGGCGCAGCGCCCTGCCCAGGGAGTTGACCCGATCGATCATGCGGCTGTCCCTTTCCGGTAGCGGCTCGGGGAGATCGTGCGAGGTGCTCGAACGGCGAACGACGAACGACGACACGGAGGCAGCGGCAGGCTCGTCAAGGCCGGCCGGACGGGTCCGCCGAGGTCGGGCGATCGGACGTCGGGCGATCCGGTTGCCGTCACCGTCGTCAAAGCCACGTTCACCCCGCATAGTGGCATGCACATGCCCGCCATGGAAGCGCTCCCACACCTTGCCGCGCACGCCCTCCGGAGCCGGCCGGGGAGAGCTCGGCCGACCGGAGAGCGAACCTGAACGCGACGGGAACGCGGCCTGAACGCGTTCTGCGCAAGACGTTGACTAGAAAGCGCTTACCCCCTACGTTCCGTTCAGCAGTGTGACCGAGCCGCTCAACTGGACCCCACAAAGGCCGCACTGTTCGATCAAGTCGTTCAAGTTCACGTTCATCGTTCACATACTTGATCTTCCCCACTGTCCGGAAGAAGGCATCGGGACATGACTCCACCGGTAGCTTCCGCACCACTTCGCGCCCGCGGGCGCGCCCTCGCCGGAGGGCTGGCCGCCACCGCTCTCACGGTTGGCATGCTCATGACTAGCGGAGCGCTCACTCCCGCGAGCGCCGCCACCTGGCCCACCCCCACCAGCAGCAAGGCAGTGACCGCCACCATCCCGGTCTCCGGCACCAAGGACTACGGGATGCAGCGCCTCTACGGCAGCGGCGACCTCGGCAGCGGCGGCCAGAACGAGGACCAGGACCCGATCCTGGAACTCAAGCCCGGCGCCGTCCTGAAGAACGTCATCATCGGCGCGCCCGCCGCCGACGGCATCCACTGCCTCGGCAGCTGCACCCTGCAGAACGTCTGGTGGGAGGACGTCGGCGAGGACGCGGCGACCTTCCTCGGCTCCTCGTCGTCCAACGTCTACACCGTCTCCGGCGGAGGGGCGAAGGAGGCCAGCGACAAGGTGTTCCAGTTCAACGGCGCCGGCACGCTGAACGTCTCCAACTTCGCCGTGAAGAACTTCGGCACCTTCGTGCGCAGTTGCGGCAACTGCAAGAGCGGCCAGTACAAGCGCACGATCAACCTGAACACCATCGAGGCGACCTACAAGGGCAACAAGCTCGTCGGCATCAACACCAACTACGGCGACAGCGCCACCCTCAGGAAGATCACCATCGTCGGGGACAGCAACAAGAAGATCACCCCGTGCCAGAAGTACATCGGCAACAACACCGGCAAGGAGCCGACCACCAACGGCAGCAACGCGGACGGGACGTACTGCAAGTACTCGTCGTCCGACATCACCTACCGGTAGGCAGCCCGGCCCGCCCGACCCCCCACGGTGAGACGGCGGCCGTACGGAGCGTCCCCCGCACGACGCTTCGCACGGCCGCCCTGCCGTCCAGCCGCGCCGGCACCCGGCTCGCCCTGTCCCGTCGCACGGTCCGCTCGGTCCCCTCCGCCTACCGGCCCGGCCCGGACGCCGTGACGGCGATCTCGTGCCGGTGCCGCTCGTAGACGGTGCGCAGGACCGGGCCCGGCCAGTCGGCGGGCAGCAGCGCGGGGGGCAGCACCGGGTCGGCCAGCAGATGCCGCACCACCGCCGCGAGCGCCGTGAACCGGTCGGCGGGCCTCCGAGCCCGCTCGACGTGGGCCAGCAGCTCCCGGGCCGTCCGCGCCCACGCATCGAGCGGCCACAGGCTCACCGCCAGCTCGCGGGCGGGCGTCGAGGGCCGCGTGACGAAGCGCTGCAGCACATGGTCCATTTCCGCGGGCCAGGACCGGCTCAGGTTCGCGGGCCGCAGCCAGACGCCCTCGCGGAGCTCGGCGAGCCGCAGCGCGCCCAGCCGGGTGCGCAGTTCGGCGCGTTCGGCCGGGCCGCGACCGGTCGCGGTGACCACGGCCATCTCCCAGTCGTCGTCCCACGCGCGCGTGTGCGGGTGCAGGGCGTCGTCCTGACGTCGTTGACGCTCCAGCAGCCGGTCGCTCAGCCGGTAGACGCCGTCCGTCCGGCGCAGATCGCCCGCCGCGACCATCCGGCTCAGCGCCGCCCGCACCGTGGAGCCGCCGACGCCGAACGGCTCCACGCCGCGCACCAGGTCCTTCGCGGCCAGTTCGGGCGGGTGCGAGCCGAGCAGCAGGCTCAGCACCACCGACCGCGCGGACAGCGGGCGCAGATCGACCTCGACCTCACCGGACTGCGCCGACACGTTGATCCGCATGGGGCCGTACTTTAGTGGGCCAGATGTATTGCGCTATTGCTGCGACTGTCAGAGAAGTGCAACATGGTGCGCATGTCCCAGACACTGTCGCTCCAGGTGACGCACGACGTCACGAATCAGCCGCCGCCGCTCGCCCCGTACGACGCCTCCGAGGACGCCGCCCTGCTGGAGGGGCTGCGCCGGGAAGGCGCGGGGTGGGCGGAGGCGGACGTGCGCCGGATCGGTCTGCTGGCGGGCGGCGCCGAGGCCCAGGAGTGGGGCGAGCTGGCCAACCGGCACGAGCCCGTGCTGCGCACGCACGACCGGTACGGCCATCGCGTCGACGAGGTCGACTTCCACCCCAGCTGGCACGAGCTGATGCGGGTCGCGGTCGCCGAAGGGATGGCCGGGGCGCCCTGGGCGGACGACCGGCCCGGCGCCCACGTGGCGCGCACGGCTGGCGGCCTGGCGTGGGGGCACACGGACGCCGGACACGGCTGTCCCACGTCGATGACGTACGCGGCCGTCCCCGCCCTGCGACGCCGGCCGGAGCTCGCCGCGGTGTACGAGCCGCTGCTCACGAGCCGCGTGTACGACCCGGGACTGCGGCCGCCGGCCGAGAAGCGCGGGCTGCTCGCCGGCATGGGGATGACCGAGAAGCAGGGCGGCTCCGACGTCCGCACGAACACCACCGCGGCCACCCCGACGGCGGAGCCGGGGCTGTACACCCTGCGCGGACACAAGTGGTTCACGTCTGCCCCGATGTGCGATCTGTTCCTGGTCCTGGCCCAGGCGCCCGGCGGCCTGTCCTGCTTCCTCGTGCCGCGCGTGCTGCCCGACGGCACACGCAACCCGTTCCGCGTCCAGCGCCTCAAGGAGAAGCTCGGCAACCGCTCCAACGCGTCCTCCGAGCCCGAGTTCGACGGGACCGTGGCCTGGCTGGTCGGGCCGGAGGGACAGGGCGTGAAGACCATCATCGAGATGGTCAACTGCACCCGGCTGGACTGCGTGATGATGTCGGCGACGCTGATGCGCAAGACGCTCGTCGAGGCGGGACACCATGTGCGCCACCGCAACGCGTTCGGGGCGCGGCTGCTCGACCAGCCGCTGATGCGCAACGTTCTGGCCGACCTGGCGCTGGAGTCGGAGGCCGCCACCACGCTCACGCTGCGGCTGGCCGGCGCCGCCGACCGAGCGGTGCGCGGAGACGAGGGCGAGCAGGCCTTCCGGCGGATCGCGACCGCCGTCGGCAAGTACTGGGTGACCAAGCGGGGGCCGGCCTTCACGGCAGAGGCCCTGGAGTGTCTCGGCGGCAACGGCTACGTGGAGGACTCGGGCATGCCGCGCCACTACCGCGAAGCGCCCCTGCTGTCGATCTGGGAGGGGTCGGGCAACGTCAACGCCCTCGACGTGCTGAGGGCGTTGACCCGCGAGCCAGCGACCGCGGAGGCCCTGTTCGACGAGCTCGCCCTGTCCCACGGGGCGGACGTCCGTCTCGACGCGGCCGTGGCACGGCTGCGCACCGGGCTGGGCGAGGCGACGCCGGCCGGCGCCCGCCGGCTGGTCGAGCAGATGGCCCTCGCCCTCCAGGGCTCCCTCCTCGTCCGGCACGCCCCGCCGGCCGTCGCTGACGCCTTCTGCGCGACACGGCTGGGCGGCGACTGGGGACACGCCTTCGGCACCCTTCCGGACGCCGCCGATCTCGGCGGAATCCTCGAGCGGAGCCTGCCGTCGGGTACCTCCGGCTCCTAGCTGTCGCCAGCACGACCTGCGGCTGTCGCGTGAGCGCCTCGCGTTCGATGGCGACGAGCGCCACGCCACGAGCACGGCGAGCACGGCGAGCACGGCGAGCACGGCGAGCACGGCGAGCACGGC
>NZ_JBEPBI010000271.1:0-9920 GCF_040299045.1 Streptomyces sp. NPDC001027 | reverse complement strand
CCGAACTCTTGTCCTCCCCGCCGACGCGGGGGTGTTCCGGAGCGGCACCAGTCGCCGCTGTCGATGGACGGGTCCTCCCCGCCGACGCGGGGGTGTTCCGGCGATGCACGCCACCCGCAGGCCCGAACTCTTGTCCTCCCCGCCGACGCGGGGGTGTTCCGCCCGAGCTGGTCTCGCAGGACGTCACGGTGCCGTCCTCCCCGCCGACGCGGGGGTGTTCCGTCGGCGGCCTGGCCGGTGCCGTCGCTGCGCTGGTCCTCCCCGCCGACGCGGGGGTGTTCCGCTCAACGGGCCGACGGTCGCCCTATCCCGTGCGTCCTCCCCGCCGACGCGGGGGTGTTCCGTACCCCTCCTCGCGCGCCTGTTTCTTCAGCTCGGTCCTCCCCGCCGACGCGGGGGTGTTCCGCCATGGCGGGCGGCCAGGCGCTTGAGGGATGCGTCCTCCCCGCCGACGCGGGGGTGTTCCGATGATGAATCCGTTCTGGGCCGCGTCGAACTGGTCCTCCCCGCCGACGCGGGGGTGTTCCGATCACTCCAGCTTGGACGGGTGCACCGCCACCGTCCTCCCCGCCGACGCGGGGGTGTTCCGTCGTGCGGCAAGGCACACGCTTGGTGTGCCGAGTCCTCCCCGCCGACGCGGGGGTGCTCCGTCTCTACCGGTCGGTAGGTGCCACTTTCTTTGGTCCTCCCCGCCGACGCGGGGGTGTTCCGCCGGATGCTCCGTTGAGGAGGACGCGCATCAGGTCCTCCCCGCCGACGCGGGGGTGTTCCGTAGTCGCGGAGCGTTTCGTAGGGGACGAGGTCGTCCTCCCCGCCGACGCGGGGGTGTTCCGCTTCTCGCGACTTCTCGACACTTCCCGTTGACGTCCTCCCCGCCGACGCGGGGGTGTTCCGCTGGTGGGGCAGTCGTGCCCCAAGCTGAAGCGGTCCTCCCCGCCGACGCGGGGGTGTTCCGCGCAGGGGGGCCCGCTCAACCTGCGGCAGATCGTCCTCCCCGCCGACGCGGGGGTGTTCCGTTCCCGGGACTGGTGAGCATGGGAGGCGGGGCGTCCTCCCCTCCGACGCGGGGGTGTTCCGGCCGGCAGCGGAGCACGACCCCTCACCCCGGAGTCCTCCCCGCCGACGCGGGGGTGTTCCGCACTCATCGACACCGGAGCCGCCGACGACGTCGTCCTCCCCGCCGACGCGGGGGTGTTCCGCTGACCGGGCTGCTCTCCCGGCCGCTCCCGCCGTCCTCCCCGCCGACGCGGGGGTGTTCCGTCGAGTGCAACTGGATTGACGTTATAGCCACAGTCCTCCCCGCCGACGCGGGGGTGTTCCGCCACGACGAGGCCAGCTCGTCCAATCTCTCCAGTCCTCCCCGCCGACGCGGGGGTGTTCCCGGTGTGGGTCGACGGCGGTTACCACCAGCACCTGTCCTCCCCGCCGACGCGGGGGTGTTCCGGTGCTCCAGCCCCTGCCGAACTGGCGTTACAAGTCCTCCCCGCCGACGCGGGGGTGTTCCGCTCACCGTCCACGCCTCCCCGGACGGGGCTTCGTCCTCCCCGCCGACGCGGGGGTGTTCCGGCCAGCCCACCCCCGCCGCGCAGCCGTACCCCGTCCTCCCCGCCGACGCGGGGGTGTTCCGGCGCTGGACGCCCTGAGGGGGTGGTAGGCATGGTCCTCCCTGCCGACGCGGGGGTGTTCCGCCCGTGTTCGTGACGGAGATCGCCCGGCTTCCGTCCTCCCCGCCGACGCGGGGGTGTTCCGAAGTCCTTCACGTCATCCCAGTCGAGCCCGGCGTCCTCCCCGCCGACGCGGGGGTGTCCCGGCGGCCCGCAATCCGCGCCTGTCCTGCCTCATGTCCTCCCCGCCGACGCGGGGGTGTTCCGGCGAGGACTTCGTCGAGCTTGCGTTCGATGCGGTCCTCCCCGCCGACGTGGGGGTGTTCCGAAGGCTGAGGAATCCGCCATGGGCAAGAACGCGTCCTCCCCCCGACGCGGGGGTGTTCCGTCGTCGGGGACCTCGACCGGCTTGACGGCCCAGTCCTCCCCGCCGACGCGGGGGTGTTCCGCCCTCGCGCACGTCCTCGCCGTGTGGGCTGGCGTCCTCCCCGCCGACGCGGGGGTGTTCCGTTGTGCCGCGTCAGGCTGCCGCCGAGCGGACCGTCCTCCCCGTCGACGCTGGGGTGTTCCGTCGTAGTCCACGACGTTCCCCGGCGTCGCCACGTCCTCCCCGCCGACGCGGGTGTGTTCTGTCGGCGAGGAAGACGTGGGGCTCGGCGATCCGATCCTCCCCGCCGACACGGGGTAGTCCGGACGCCCGGATCTTCGGGCTGCTCGAGGCCCGGTCCTCCCCGCCGACGGGGGGTGTTCCGCCGAAGCCGACTTCGACCTTGTGGTAACGGACCAGCCGTCCTCCCACGCCAGGGGTGTCAGGGCGCGAGAGCAGAGTCCAACGCCGCCTGTTCTCAGCCCGGTTCAGCGCCCTCGGCGAGGACGACGCTGCCCGGGTAGTTCTTGGCTACGCTCTTCGCCGCCTCCGGGTTGTGGGTCTGGAAGGCGACCTTGCCCTTCCCGCCGTTGAGAACGACGCGGTGCAGGACGCGGGCCGGCTTACCGGATGCGGGAGCGGAGGGGGGCCGGATCCTCGGCTTGTTGCAGCCGCAGCCCATCACCTACCGCCCTTGGGGACCTCGCGAACCTCGCGGCCTGCACCGCGCGCGGCCATGGCGTCGGCGGTCGTCTTATACGGGGTGGGCCCGAACACCCGCTTCCCAGCAGCGTCGACGACCTCGTACTGCGTCTTGTTCTTCTGGCAGGCGCACGGCATGGTCAGTTCCCTTCCGGCTGCTGGGCAGCGCTTGCGGCAAGCTCGGCGCGGACGGGCGCGAGCCGGGCGGTGAGTTCGGCGAGCTCAGCGCGCGCGGCAGCGGCGCGGGCTTCCTCGCGGGCCTTGAGGGCGTCGGCGAACTGGTCGAGGAACGCGGGCTCCAGGAGCGCGGCGGTCACCTCGGCGCTGTGCGCGGCCGGGGCGCCGTCGCTCGAGGCCGTGTGTTCGGGTTCCGGTTCGACGACCGGGGGCGTGCTGGACTCGGCGGACAATACGGCGGCGGTGAGCGCCATGTTCGCCCGGTCGACGACGGCGGCCGCGGTGAGCGGCGACGAGTGCCCGGGCACGGGCACCGACAGCACGGCCTTGAGCTGCCAGCGGCCGTCCGTGCCCTGCGTCATGTGGTACGAGGGCTGGCAGGCGGCAAACACGGTGCGGTCCCACGGGGACAGCCATGGGGCTGCGGCGCCGGAGAACCACAGGCCGCCCTCGTTCACGCCGACGGTGACGACGGCTGCGACGGTGCGGGAGTCGTCGAACTGGCAGACCGCGCTCTCGCATTCGTAGCCGTCGCGGTGGTGGCCGACGTTCATCGTCATCGCGCCGGCGCGGACGTCCGTCCCGTCGTCGAGGCGGAATCGGGCCCTCAGGAAGTGGGACAGGTCCAGGCCCCGGGCGGCGAGCTTCTCGATGGTGACCTTCCGGCCGTGCACGGCGTGCGGTACGCCGGCCTGCGCCACCCAGCCGTAGGCGCGGCCGTCGATGATGTGGACGCCGCCGCTGCCCGGCGGCAGCTCCTCCGGGGTGGGTTCCCGGAACCAGGCTGCGGGCATCGGCTTCTCGTCCTGCATTGCATGCCAGGCGGAGGCGACGATTTCCGCGCCGCGATCGTCGTACAGGGCGTCGAGGGCTGCGGCGGCCGTCGCCTCATCTCCCCAGGGCGGGGTGAGCGCCGGGTCGTCGAACGCTTTCTCGAGCTTCCCGTACAGCGTGTCGACGTGGGCGCGTATCTCGGTGCGGTCGTCGTCGGGCAGGTCGACGCCGCCCATAGACCCTTCGAGGACGGCGGCAACCGAGGTGACGCCGCCTGCGACGATCTCCAGGCGCTGCGCGTCGCCGTCGCCGAACACGTCGGCGAAGGGCAGCTTGTACGCGCCGGCCGTCGCCGGGTCCTTGTCTGGGTCGCGCCACAGGTACGCCTGGGCGAGCTGGTCGGGGTCGACGTCGCCCTCGTCGTCGGTGGCCCAGGCGAGAACCCGCGTGGCGGCTTTGCTGGCGTCCCAGGGGGCGTCGCGGTCGTCGTGGACGGGCAGGTCGAGGTCGCCGCACGCCGCCGCGCTGATGTGCCCTTCCGGGATCGTCGACGCCCCCACGTACAGGCCCCGGGCGATCCGTACGACGGTGCCGGCTTCCATGGCGCGCGACAGGTGGGAGTGGACCGTCTCCAGGCTCATGCTCAGCTTGCTGGACAGGTGGCGGGGCCCGACGGGAGTCGGGGAGCTCCGCACGTAGGTGACGAGCCGCTCATGCCCGCCGCCGGACGAGGCGACGATCGGCGCCGACGCGGTCTGCTCGTCGAGCGGGTCGAGGACGATGCGGGCCTTGTTGTAGGCGGGCATCGACACGAGGGTCGCGCCGCGCAGCCGGGCCCGCGTGATCCGGACGAGGTAGTCGCCGGACTTCTCCTCATGGAAGACGACGCCCTCCGGGTTGTCGGAGTCGCCGGCCGCCGCGGTGATGTGCTCGCCGAAGACCCGGCGAGCAGTCCCGGCGGTGATGGTGCCGCCGGGGCTGGTGAACAGCATCACCGAGCGGGCGCTGTGGGCCATCTCAGCGCCGGACGCAGTCCACTCGGCGCTGCTGCGGCCGGTGATCATCCACGCCCCGTCTGCGAGGCGCATGACGCTCGCCGAAGCGAACGACGCCGCGAGGGTGAACGACGATCCGGCTTCCTCGTCTTCGGCGCTGGTGGTGGTGTCGACGAGCTGCAAGTCGACGTCGTCGAGGTCGACGGACACCCCGAGCGGCGCTTCCTGGTCGAGGAGCATCGCGGCGTCGAATCCGGCGGGCTGCGTCAGGTACAGCACGCCGGTGCCGGTGATGCGGTTGCCTTCCCTGCCGAGGGTCTGGATCGCGCCGGCGAGTTCGGCGCCCTCGTGGCCTTGCCCCATGGCTTCCGCGTACTGGAGCGGCCACGGGCCCGCGGCGTCCCAGAACAGGGCGCTGGGGGCGAACACGCGGCCGTCGCCGGTCTGCTCGTTCTCGAAGGCGAGCGCGGCGCCGTCGGGCGTCGACCAGGAGCGGACGGGCGGCGGCGGGGGTTCGGGTTCCGTGTGCGCGGGTGTCGCCATGGGGGGTTCCTCCTCTGCGGGGCCGAGCGGAATGTCGTAGTGGTCGCCGGCGAACGCGACCCGGATCCGGTCGAAGACGATCGGACCAAGCCGTTCGCACATCTGATCGAACGGCCATGTGTCAGCCCCGTACGTGCCGGTGACGTGCGCTACCCACGGCGTGTGCTGGGTGGGGGTGTCGGGCCGGTCGTGGGTGTCTTCCAGCGACCAGGAGGCCAGGCCGCGTGCGTCGAGGAGGCTGGTGCCGTCGTGGTCGCGGTCGTCGCCGACAGCCCACACCCAGGCCGGGTTGTCGGAGTCGGGGTTCCAGTGGTTCACGCCGAACGCGCGGGCGACGACCGGGCCGGGGAGGTCGGCGGCGCGGGCGCGGACGACTTTGACGAGTTCGTTGCGCTGGTCGTCGGTCCACTGGGCGGCGTCGTCGCCGAGGAACCACAGAGTGCAGTGGAGTTCGCCGGTGTCTTCCCCATCCTCAAGGGCGAGGAACTGGGCGTCTTCTTCGCGCGGCAGGAGCGCGATCATGCCGCCCATGAGGTGACTCCCATCAGCTGCGGCCATCTTTTCCTTCGATCCGAAGACTTCAGGGCGCTGCCCTTCTTTCGATCCGTAGGCGGCGGTGCGCTGCTCTGGCGCCAATCGCAGGACGCACCGGCAGTTGACGGTGAGGGCTGCGGGGGCGGTCGGGTCGCCGGGGTAGGCCATGGCCACGCCGGCGACGGTGAAGGCTTCGTCGAGGAGGCGGAGTTGCCCGTCTGCGTCGTCGTGGGCGTCGCGGACCTTCGTGTCGCGGCGGGTCTGCCACTGCTTCACGAGGGGCCGTCCCTCCCCGCGCAGGTCTTCTGCGGCGGCGAGGGTGGCGGCGTTCCACGCCCGGGTGGACTCGGTGCGCGCGATGCGCTCCTCCCGGGTCTCGCCCAGCTCGACACCGTCACGGGAGAACAGACTGCGCAGCCGGGCCCGTAGCGCGGCGACGTCCTCGCCGGCGTCGAGGCCTGCGGCGAGCTCGGTGACGGCGGCCTCGGTGAGCCGGTCCCCGACAGCCCGCAGCAGGTGCTCTGTGTCGGTGACGTACGAGCCGAGGGAGGCGGGCATGTCGTCGCCGCGATCGTGGCGGCCGGGCAGGTCGTCCCAGCCAGCGGGGAGTTCCGTGCCGACGTCGCTCGCCGCCTGCTGGCCGGCCGTCTCGGCGACACCGAGGAGGCGCCGCACCAGGCGCGGTACGCGCTGCGTCCACATGCGGCCGATCTGGGCGAGGGAGAAGCGGGCGGCGACGATCTGTGTCGCGTCGGCGAGTTCGGCCGCTATCTCCTTGGCGACGTCGTCCAGGACGGCGCGCACCTCGTCGGCGATGGCCTGTTCTGCCGCGGTGAGCGCATCGATCGGGTCAGCCACGGTTCACCTCCGGGTCGTCGGGGTCGTCGCAGATCTCGCAGACGGCGACGGTGCTGATGAACGTCACGCCGGTCGGGAAGAGGGCGTACACGTCGACGGCGAGGGCGCTGTTCGCCTTGCAGTCGGGGCACCATGTCGGCCGGGGCAGGCTGGTGGCGACGGTGACGGTGAGGCGCGCTTCCCGGCTGTTCATGCGGCCTCGGCGAGGCACGGGGCGCGCAGTACGCGGGCTGTGTCCTCGTACGTGTGCGGGTGCCGTGCGGCGAACAGGGCCCGCGCATAGTCGTCCAGGACGTCGGTCAGGCATCCCGGGTTGAGGCTGTAGCGGCGGGCGATCTCGGGGACTCGGGCCCACGCCCCGTCGAGGAGGTGCCAGGCGTCGATCATGTCGGGCTCTACCGGGAACACGGTGTGCAGCTCGGCGGGGACGATCTCGCGGGCGCGGGCGCGTTCGGATCGAGGGCAGGCCGGCTTGTTCCTCAGGCGTTCGCCGGCGGCCTGGAGCGCGGCCCAGATCAGTCCGTCGACGGCGGCCAGGACGCGTTCCGGGTGGGCGGCGGTCGCGGCCAGGGTGTCCGGGATGCTCGTCGTCTCTCCTACGGGCAGGGTCGTCACGTTGCTCGGCGTCTCCTCGTCGGCGTTGCCCTCGGTGTCCTGGGTGGTGGTCTTGCGCGCTGCGACGTCGGCCGCTGTGGGGGCGTCGGCTTCGTCGAAGCCGGTCTCGCGGCGGGCGGCGGCGGCGGAGATCAGGCCAGCCTGGAACGCCTCCAGGGCGGTCTGGGCGCGGTTGGCCTGGATGCGGAGCTGGCTGGTGTCGTACCAGACGAGCCACTCCTCGGCGTCCTCCACGCCCTGGTCCTCGAGGAGGGGGCGCAGCCACTGCGTGGTGAGGGCGTAGGCGACGAGAGCGAGGCGCGGCTCAACACCCAGGCGGACAGCCTCGGCGGAGATCGCCCACGCCGACCAGTGGTTCGCGTCGGACAGCCCCAGCAAGATTTCGGCGGGGACCTCCAGGCCGTTCGCGAAGCGGCGGATCGCCTCTTCGCGGAGTTTCAGGGCGAGCTCGTCGAAGTTCGACTCGAACGACATCCACTTGATGTCGCTGATCACCTCGGACGGCACTTCGAGGATGATCGGCACGGTCGCCGCCGCCGAGTCGGGTTCACGGATCGCGGTCGACGCGACCTCGAGGAACACCTCCAGCAGGTCGTCCTCGGCGTCGCCGGCCGTTCCCGGGGAGGTGGGGAACCTGGTGCCCTTGGGGACGAGGAGGACGCCACGGCCGGTGATGCGGGACCGGGCGATCGCCGCGACGGCCGCGTTCAGCAGCTGGAGTTCTTCCAGGAGGACGAGGCTGGAGCGGACGGGGCTGTCGGCCTCAATATGCCGGTCCGGGGACGGCTTCCACACCCGTATGGCGATGGGGGCGGTCGGGTCGGGTTCGGCGTCCGGGTCGTACGGCGGGACTGGCACGTCCTCGCCGTCGATCTCGACGGTGAGCTTGCCGCCGCCCTGCTGCTTCACCTCACGCGTCGACAGGACCCGCCAGTCGTAGCCGTCGATCGTGCCGGTCTTGTCGACGCGGGGCCGGACCACGACCCAGCCTTCCCCGGCGACGACGAGGTGCGGGCCGAAGTCGCCGAGGAGGTTCGACTGCCCGTCAGGGCCGCCCGCGATCTCCCGGACGATCTCGGCTGCCGGATGCCCGGCGGGGGCGCGTTCGATCGTGCCGTCTTCGGCGCGGCGCCCCGCGAACAGGCTGGCCCCGCCCATGGCGTTGCCGACCCACGTGCCGGCGAACCGCACCTCGGGGACTTCCTTGAAGAACCGCCACGCCTCTTGCTGCCACGAGTTGTCGGTGCGGGACGCTCGGCTCTTCGTCGTCTTGACGCTGTAGCGGGAGGCTGCCGCGGTGAGCTGTCGGGGCACGGGTCAGCCGCCGAACGTGTCGTCGCGGCGGTTGAGGAGGGCTTGCACGCCGGCCACCGCGAACCATTCGATGCCGTGGACGAGCCAGGGGGCGTCATCCCAGCTGCCGGTGGCGAGGAGGTACGCGAGGAGCGTCATGCCGGACAGCCACCAGCCGAGGCAGTACACGCAGCTGATCAGCTGGACGAGGAAGCCGCGCGTATTGGAGTCGACGTTGCCCGCGTACCAGGCGTTGAGGCGGTCCCGGGCCGGGTCCAGGATCGAGTCATGGACGCCGAGCTGGGTCGCGCGGTATGCGGCGAAGCCGAGTAGCGCGAGCACGGGCAGAGAGATCACGGGCCGCCTCCTGTGAAGATCCCCAGGTCAGATCGACGGCAAGGATACTGCGCGCCACTGCGTGCGTAGTGCGCGACTGCTACGGTCGCCGGTCGTGGGCGGCGGCTATGTCGATGCAGCGTCCGGTCGGCGCGGGAGTACGCGCCCCGCAGCCACCGCCCCTCCTCGGGCACTCGCGCGCGGCGAGGTCAAGAACATCTGCGACATGTAACAGGCGGAGAACTTTGAGAGCTTCACGTTGAACGTGGCCGACCTCGGCAAGATCTACATGCTCGTCCACGAGTCCAGGCACAACATGCTCACTGCGCACAGCGCTTTGTCCGAGCAGGCGAAGCGCGTCTCCCACGACGTCTACGCAGTGGCCCTGTATCCGCAAGAGGACTTCACCGGCGGGGTGTGATCTGCGGAAACCCACAACTCCGTCATCCGCTCCTTCGCCGACATCACCCGCCGAAACCTGCGCCCGGGCGGGTCAGCCAAGGCATGGCCACGGACCCGAAAAGTGCAGGTCGTAACGGGGGCTGGTCGACGCCGGCGGGCGGAGCTGCGGCGTATCGCGGGCACCGCCCGGCAGTCGACGGAAACGGACGGGACGACCGTCCTTGGGTGGCGTTATACCCAGCTCAGAGCGTTTTCCCAGCACGTTTCCCACGACGGGTGCAGCGCGGAGATCACCCGTCGCCCTGTCACGCCGGGCGTGGACGCCCCATTGTCAGAGCGACAGGGCACACTGATCCCTGGTGCCTTTCGGTGCCGTCGCCAACACGGCGGCGGCCCCCTGCTCGCAACAGGAGGCCACCGATTCGACAGCAGCAAACGCCGACCTGAAGGAGGCAGCGATTCCTACCAAGGACGAGCCTACGGGCTCCCACCGACAGAGCAACCCTGACCAGCACCTGGAGGGTCCCCCGCTCGGCGAGGGACCGCAGGCGAAGCGGCTGAGCCCCGCCCGGATGCGGGCGCGCCGGCTGCTGGACACCGCGAGTGACGAGCTCGTGCGTGTGGCCGTGAAGGCGATCGTGACCTTCACGCTCGGATGTCTCTACTACTGGCTCCAGAGCCGGTGAAGTGGGGCCGCCCGGGAGCAGAGTGCTCCCGGGC
>NZ_JBEPBI010000270.1:0-9974 GCF_040299045.1 Streptomyces sp. NPDC001027 | reverse complement strand
CCGTCCGCGGTCCGGCCCCGACCGGTCGGGGCGACGGGGTCAGGGGGTGAGCTCGGGGGTCACTGGACGAGCTCCCAGTCCTGGGAGCCGTCGGTGAGCGAGTTCTGCAGGGTCAGCTGCGCTCCGGCGGTCGCACCGGTCAGGTACAGGCTCGTGTTCTTGACCGACTGCAGCCGGTAGAAGCCGTCGCTGGTCCTGATCAGGTTCCAGCTGCCCGTGCTGCTGTTGTCCACCCACTGGCCGATCTTCTGGCCGGCCGTCGCACTGCCCGTCCAGACGGCCGCGGCACGGCCGCCCGCCTTGTTCAGCAGGGTCACGCCGCCGCCGGGCTCGGTCGTCAGGTGCCAGAACTGGGTGTCCGCGTTCCCCGCGGAGCCGGGGGCCTCCAGGCGGACGTCGGGCACGTCGGCGTTGCCGAGGTTCGCGTCGTTGGTCTTGTTGCCGGTCCCGATCACCTGGTCGGTCTTACGGTTCACCAGCTGGTAGTAGGCGCCGTCGGTGTGGCCGAGGTCGACTTCGGCGAACTTGAGCGTCGAGGTGCCCTGGTTGTTGAGGACCACGATGCGACCGGTGCCGTCGACGTACTGCAGGTTGCGGCTGTAGGCGCCCGGTGAGGTCGTCTGGTACTCCTTCCAGACGCCGTCGCTGCGTCCGCTCTCGTTGACCCAGACGTTGCCGCTGCCTGCGGCGTTGTAGACCAGGCGGCCGCCGGGGAGCCTGATGAGGACCGGGCTGCCGCCCGTCGCGAGGGGGTGGGATCCGGCGTCGACGGGCAGTGAGTCGACTCCGGTGCCGGTGGCCGATCCGGTGAAGAACTTCAGCGGGTCGTCGGCGATCCGGTAGCGGGTGTTGGATCCGCCGCCCCAGTACTCGTAGGTGATCATCCACTTGCCGTCCGTGGTGCGGACGACGTTCGCCATGCCCGGCCGGCCGCCCCCGATCTCCGACTTGCCGCCGCCCATGGCCTGGGTCAGGCCGGCGATGTCGACGACGGCGGAGCTCCAGTCGGCGCTGCGGCCGTCCCAGGTCTTGTGCACGAGGATCTGGCCGAGGGAGTCCGTGGCGGCGCCGTTGGCCGGGTCGAGGGTGGGGACGCCGGTGGTGGCGTTGAAGCCGGTGTAGTCGTTCTCGTCGGAGTAGTAGCAGACGAGCTGGCCCTTGTAGACCATCAGGTACGGCTCCCAGAGCGGGTCCACCTGCCGGCTCGTGTTGGCGTTCGCGATGTTCTGGCCGACCGCCCCCGCGCTGCCGCCCTGCCAGCCGCCCGTCGCGACGACGTTGAGGATCTTCCACGTCGCGCCGTCGTCGGTGCTGGAGTACAGGGCGATCGCCAGGTCCTTGCGGTCACCGTCGTTGGACGGGGTCCAGTTGGGGTCGGCGGCCTTGTGCTCCTTGTAGTAGGCGTCGTCGCCCGACACCACCGTCGCGAGGAGCAGCGTGCCCTGCTTCAGGTTCCCGACGTCCTGGGGGAGGGCGTAGAGGAACGGGTTCGTCCAGTTGCTCGTGTACTTCGCGTACTGAGGGTCGGCGGAGATGTACGCGGGCGCCTTGACCTCGGACAGCGGCTGCCAGGACGTTCCCTTGTCGTCGCTCTTGTAGACCGGCAGGGTCTGTCCGTCGGCGCTGCCCGAGGCCGTCACGACCGTGGACTTCTCGAACGCGGCCACCAGGCGTCCGCTCGGCAGCTGCGCCGACTTGGGGTAGATCGCGCAGTTGCCGCGGCCTTTCAGGCACGCCTCGCTGCCGAGCTGATACAGGGTGCCGCCCGTCGGGTTGTACGCCTGCGCTCCGGCCGGCACCGCCAGCAACGCCGTTGCCGCGGCGAACGTTCCCAGCGCTCTGCCCAGCTGTCTTCTCTGCACGGTTCCTCCTTGGGGACGGCCACGGGGCGGCCGCATTCCCTGCTGCGGGTGGGGAGTCGAGAGGCCGTCCGGCCACAGAAGACGCGGACGGCCGAGTGCTCGGGTCGGGGTCGCGTTCGGGCTCGGAATCGGCTCGGACGCGGATGAGGGGGCGCCGACCGCTCGGCGACGACGGCGACAGCGTCGGCGTCGGTGAGGCGGGGCGCGGATGCACCGGTGTGGCGCCCGCCGGCCGCCGCCCCCGGGTGGCGCGGGGTGGGCGCGACCGGGGAGGGGGCACGGGCCGTGCTGCCGTGCGGCGGCTCGTCCCGGGTGACGGGATCGTGTGAGCGGACTGCGGTCCGGGCCGGTGCGGCCCGGTTCAGGCGCGTGCGGGGCTGCCGCGTAACCGCCGTCGGCGTCGCCGATGGGTCACGCGGGTTCGACGGGCCGTGACGGCGGCGCACGGTGTGCCGTGACACCTGCCCCGCCCTGCCGCTCGCGTCATGCTGTCTCCAGGCGATCGCCGTCCGAACCCGGTGTCAGCCGACGACGGCGCCGCTCGTCTGACTGCGCAGCCATGTCAGCGCAGTCATGCCGGTGGCGTCAAGCCTCTGGACCGGATTCGTCGGTTCCTGCGACGCGGCGGGAGGAGCGGTCGGCGCTCCCCGGGGAGACCTCGGGCCGGGCGCCCGCGCCCCCGGCGCACGGCTCGGGTCGGGATCGGCGTCCGGCTCGGGTCCGGCTGGGCGTCCGGCCCGGCGGGGGTCAGGGCAGCCGGGGAAGCGTGTCCCGGGCCGCGTGGCTGAGGACGCGGAGGTCCTCGGCGAACTGTGCGCGGTGGTCCGCGGGAAGCGGCTCCACGAAGTGGCGCCGGATGTTCTCGGCGTGCAGCCGGGCGGCCCGGACCACCGTCTCCTCGCCCAGCGCGGTGAGACTGACGAGCTTGGCGCGCCGGTCCGCCGGGGAGTCCACCCGCGCCACCAGACCCGCCGCCTCCATCCGGTCCACCAGCCGGGTGGCGCCTCCCGTGGTCAGCACCTGCTCCTGGGCGACGGCCCTCATCGACAGGCCCGGCGTGCCCGCCCGACCCAGGATCAGCAGCACCTCGAACATCAGATGGCTGATCCCGCACTCCACCTCGAGGGCCCGTCCGAGGATGTACTCGAGCCGGTTGGCCGCGCCCTGCAGACGCCCGAACGCCAGGATCAACTCGTGATCCGCGGCCTCTTTCGCCGTCGTGATCGCCGCATGCTCGCTCACAGCCCCGCAGCCCCTCTCGTCGCCCTGCCCCACCGTACCGATCATGCCGCGGTCCGGGAGCCGCCCGTCAGGAGGGACCGGGCTCAGGGCGAGAGGTCGATCAGCCCCCTGCGTGCCGCCTCCGAGACGGCGGCCGCCCGGTTTTCCACCCCGAGTTTGCGGTAGACGCGCACCAGATGCGTCTTGACCGTCGCCTCGCTCAGGAAGAGGGCCTGTGCGATGGAGCGGTTGCCGTGCCCCTCGGCCATCAGCCGCACGACGTCCAGCTCACGTTGCGTCAGATCCGTGCGGACGCCGATCACCTGGCCCACGAGACCCTCGACGACCTCCGGCGTCAGACCCATGCCGCCGGCGGCGACGCCGCGCACGGCACGGAACAACTCCTCGGGCGGGCCGGCCTTCAGCACGTACCCGCGGGCGCCGGCCTCCAGTGCGCGCACGACGTCCGCCCGCCCCGCGTAACTGGTCAGCATGACCACCGGCAGCCCCGGCGACTCGGCCGTCAACCGTCGGACCGCCTCCACGCCGTCCATGCCGCGGCCCGCGCCCGCGAAGCGCAGGTCCATCAGGACGACGTCGGGCGCGACCTCCCGCGCCAGACGCACGGCCTCCTCGCCGCTGCCGGCCTCCCCGACCACCTCGACGCCGGGCTCGCCCTCCAGCAGCGCCCGCAATCCCGCGCGGACCACCACATGGTCGTCGGCGATCAGCAGCCGCACACCGGTCGCCGTCACCGGGTCGCACCGGTGCCCGCGGTCGCACCCGTGACCGCGGGCTGCGCACGGCCCGACGCGCGCGGGGTCGCGACCACGGCCCGGATCCGGGTGCCCCGGCCCGGCCCGCTGTCGACGTGCAGGTCGCCGTCCAGCTCGCGCAGCCTGGCCCGCGCCGCCGGCAGACCGAGGCCCCGGCCCCGCGCCGTGGCCGCGGCCGCGGCGTCCGGGACGAAACCGACTCCGTCGTCCAGCAGCTCCAGCTCGAGCGCGCCCTGCCGCTGACGGAGCGTCACCAGCACGTTCCCGGCGTGCGCGTGCTCCCTGACGTTGGCGAGCGAGCTCTGGGCGACCCGGAAGAGCGTGGTCGCGGCCTCCACGCTCACCTCCGCCGGGCGGGCGCCCGCCGAACGGAACGTCACGCACCCGGCCGTCCCCTCCTGCTGCGCGCGGCCGCACAGAAGTCTCAACGAGTCCTCGAGGCCGGATTCGACCACGGCGGACGGCGTGAGGTCGTGAATGATCCGCCGGGTCTCCGCGAGGCCCGCGTCCAGACCGTCGGCGGCCGCGCGGACCCGGTCGCGCGCGGCTTCCGGACGTTCCGTCAGATCCCGTTCCGCGGCCTGCAGCAGCATCAGATGGCCGGCGAGCTCCTGCGCGAGGGTGTCGTGCAGATCCCGGGCGATCCGCTCACGCTCCGCCAGCGCGCCCGCCCTGCGCTGCTCGTCCGCCAGGACGCGCCGCGTCCCGCGCAGCTCCGCCAGCAGTCGCTGACGCTCCGTCGCATCCCGTTGCACCGTGTGGTACAGCGTCACCGTGCCCCAGACGGCCGCCACGGGGATCAGGACCATCTCGGCGTCGAATCCCCCCGCGTGGTGGCTCAGTCGGCCGAGTAACACCGCGGTGATGCAGGCCAGCGCGAGCGTCGCGCCGTGCCGCTCGAGGGCGCGCAGGACCAGGCAGGCCAGCGGCACGCCGCACCAGGCGTAAGCGGCGGCCAGGGGCGGCGGGTTGAGAGCCATGAGCGCGGTCCAGAGCAGCAGCAGGGCGCTCACCCACAGACGGCGGGCCGGTCGGCCGAACCTGCTCCACAGCATGAGGCCCGCCGCGTAGACCACGGCGAGCAGACCGCTGACGGCCACGATCTCCGTGCACAGCTCGTTCGGCTCACGCACGAGGCGGACCGACGCGGCGCCGACGACGGCGAAGAAGACGAGATGCGGGACCCGCTCCAGCGTCGACAGGGCGCCGCGGCGGGCCGACGACAGGGCGCGGACGGGGGCGTGGTCGGTCACGGCGAACTCCCTGGACGGATGATCCACTCGGACAGGCGCCCGAGTCTATCCACCGCCGTCGCCGGTCGTGTGCGGCCAGGACCGCCGGCCGCCGGTCGTCCCTCCGGCGCGCCGGCGGTCCCCGCCGCGATCGCCGGAGCGTCGGATTCCGGCCGCCGAGGACTGGCTTCGGCGTCGGCCGGGAGGCACGCTGGAGGTGTGGCCAGTGCTCCGATCGTCGTCCACCGGCCGTCCCCCTCGGGCGGCCGTCGGGTGACCGTGCACACCGGCGGGCGGGACGAGATCCTCGGCACGGCTTACTCGGACCACGACCTGACCGTGTTCCTCGAAGCGGCCGGCGTCGCCGACCCGGCCGACGTGCTCGACGACGCACGATGGGTCGAGTGGCGGGGAGGCAGACCCCATCAGTGGTCGGCCGCCTGACGGCGAGGCCGCCCCGCGCACCCTGCCTCACGCACCCTGCCTCGCGCAGCCGTCCGGACGCCCTCGGCCGCGGGCCGCCGGCCGAGGGGACGGCGTACGCCGAGATGGTGAAGTCGTGAGGAATCACTCCGGACGTTGCATGGGACCGGACGATGAGAGATGGTTGCCGCATGGCAACTTTTTCTGATCGGCGGAGAGGCGGTGGGGGGCGCGCGGCGTTCCCCCGCTCGTGACTGCTTCCCCGGACATCTCCGATATTCCGCGCGGTACCGGCGTGGGCGCGGCGTGGAGCGCCGCCCCGTTCCCCGTCCTCGTCGTCGACGGCGGCGGGACCGTCGTCGAGGCCAACCACGCGGCCCGCGGCCTGTTCTCCCAGCAGACCGGGGACGGCTTCACCGAGGGCGGCCTGCCGCACTGGCTCGCGCAGGCGCACGGCAGCCTGCCGGCGACCGGAGCGCCGGCGGGCGCCGCCGTCCGCGGCACGTTCGCGGACCGCACGTTCGCGGCGCACCCCTCGCCCGGTGAGCGCGGGAACGTGGTGTGGTGGCTGGTGGAGGACACCGATCTCCGCACGGCGCAGCAGGCCCTGCGCAGCGAACGCGAACGCACCGCACTGCTCGCCGACATCTCCGGCGCGCTGCTGTCGTCACTGAACGTGGACCGCTGCACGGAGGTGACGGCGAGGACGGCCGCCGATCATCTGGCCGACGCGGCGGTCATCGTCGCCCCCGCCCGAGGCCGCCGCCATGCGCTCACGTACGCGCAGGCGGGCGGCGCGGTCACCCGGACCGTGGCGCAGGTCGAGGCGGCGGCGGTGCCCGGACTCGCGGAGGCCCTGCAGGGGTTCCCGCCCGTCCCCACCCGCTGGATCGACCCGGAGGGCCTGCCGGAGTGGGTCCTCCCGCCCGGTTTCGACGGCCCCGTCGGATCCGTGATCATCACCCCGCTGCCCGGCCACGGGGTCCCGGCCGGAGTGCTGATGCTGCTGCGCTCGGACACCCACCGTGCGTTCACGGACGGCGAGGAGGTCTTCGCCGGGCTGTTCGCCGCACGGGCCGGCGCGGCCCTGTCCGCGGCGAGTCTGTACGCGGAGCAGGCGTCCATCACGGCCACGCTGCTGAGGGAGTTGCTGCCCCCGAGGCTGGAGCGGGTCCACGGCGTGGAGTACGCGGGCGCCTTCCGGGCGTCGCAGGACCACGAACTCGTCGGCGGTGACTTCTACGACGTCCATCCCGGCGCGGACCCGTCGAAGGAGACGTTCGTCGTCCTGGGCGACGTGGCCGGCAAGGGTCTGGAAGCCGCCGTGCTGACCGGGAAGATCCGCAGTGTGCTGCATGCGCTGGTGCCGCTGTCCGGCGACCACCGGCAGGTCCTCACCCTCCTCAACGACGCGCTCCTCGACTCCCCCCACACACGGTTCGCGACGCTGGTGCTGGCCTCCGTGCGCCGCCGGGCGGATCAGGTGGAGCTGCGGCTGACCAGCGCCGGGCATCTGCCGCCGCTGATCATTCGCGGCGACGGCCGCGTCGAGGAGGCCGCCACCGGCGGCACGCTGGTCGGCGCGCTGCCCGAGGTCACGGCCCGCAGCGCGGACGTGGTCCTGGCGCCGGGGGAGACGTGCCTGCTGTACACGGACGGCGTCACCGAGGCCCGCGGCGGACCCCTCGGCGACCAGCTCTACGGCGAGGCCCGGCTGCAGACCGCGCTGCGGGAGTGCGCGCGGATGCCCGCCGGGGCGGTGGTGGAGCGTGTCCAGATGCTGGCCGCGCAGTGGCTCGGCGACGGCGGCCACGACGATCTGGCCACCCTCGCGATCACCAACTCCGCCGCCGGCCACGACCCGGGCGGCGACGCCGACGCGCTCCGGGACCGACCTCCGCGCCGAGCGCGGCGGTGACGGCGGTCGCCGGCGCCGGCACGGACCTGACGGCGCTGTCGGCCCGGCTGTGGGCCGCCGTGATCGACAGGGACGAGCCGGCCGCCGTGCGGATGATGACGGCGGCGGCCGACGCGGGAGCTGACGAGGAGACGCTGTTGCTGGACGTCGTCGCCGGTGTGCAGCATCGCGTGGGAGCGGAGTGGGCCGCCGACCGGATCAGCGTGGCCGAGGAGCACGCCGCCAGCGCGATCACCGACCGGGTCGTCGCCGCCCTCGCCCACCGCCGCCCCGCACCGCCCGGGCCGCACGAGGGAGGGCGGATCACGGTGGCCTGCATCGACGGGGAATGGCATTTCCTCCCCGCCCGGCTGCTCGCCGAAGTGCTCGTCCGGCGCGGCTGGCGGGTGGACTTCCTCGGCGCGCACACCCCCACCCCGCACCTCGTCGCGCACGTGCACCGGACCAACCCCGTCGCCGTGCTGCTGTCGGCCTCGATCCCCACCCATCTGCCCGCCGCGCACCAGGCGGTGACCGCCGTGCGGTCCCTCGGCGTCCCGGTCATGGTCGGCGGCGCCGCGTTCGGCCCGGACGGTCGCTACGCCCGCCTCGTCCAGGCCGACCTCTGGGCCCCCGACGCCCGCGCCGCCGCGGACCGTCTCGCCCGGGGCGTCACCCCGCCGCGGGCCGACCGGCGTCACCGCAGCCACGGCCTCTCCCACCTCGCCGACCAGGAGTACACCCTCGTCAGGGGCAACCGAGCGACCCTCGTCCGACAGTGCGTCAGCGACCTGGACGAGCGCTGGCCCGCCATGCGCTCCTACACGGCCGCCCAGCGTGAACGCACCGCCGAAGACCTCGCCCACATCGTCGACTTCCTGGCCGCCGCCCTCTACGTCGACGACGCCGACCTGTTCACCACGTTCACCACGTGGAGCGCCGGCATCCTCACCGCCCGCCGGGTGCCCGCCCACGGCCTGCGCCTCGGGCTGGGCATCCTCGCCGAGCGGCTGCACGACTTCCCCCGCGCTCTCGCCTTCCTCCGCACGGCGGCCGACGCCCTGCCCGCGCCGCCCGCCGATCGAGAAGGGCGGTGAGAACGGTGAAGCCGGTGAGGCCGCCGAGAAGGCCGAGGGCGCCGAGAAGGCCAAGGACGCCGAGAACGGGGTCCGGACCGGCTCAGCCGGGGAAGCGTCCCGTCGAGCGCAGATGCCGGCGCCTTTCGGCGTAGGCCAGGTCGTCACGCCACAGTCGTCCTGCGGCGGCCCGCACGAGGGGACGCATCAGCGGCGACAACGCGCGCACCACGCCGAAGCCGGGCCGGTCCGACGCGGCCACGACGGCCTCCACAACCGCCGTGCGCGGCCTGCCCCGGTCGTCGTGCCCGAGCGGCGTCGCATGGGTCTCCACCACCGACCCCCGCCCCTCGCCCTCGGCGATGCGCATGACGACCGTGCGCGGCTCGGGCGCGGTGAACACCGCGCGGACGGGCACCACCAGCCGGCCGGCGAGCTTGAAGGAGACGTCGACGGTGAAAGCGTCCTCCGCCGCGCCCCGCGCCTCGGTCGAGGGAGCCCCGACGACGGTCAGGTCGACGAAGGAGTACGGGTGGAACCAGGCGCCGTGCCACGGATCCAGCCGGTTGGCCACGACGTCCTCCGGTTCGCACGTGCCGACGCCGACGTAGACCGCAGACACCGCGTCCGCCGGCGCGGGCCTGGCCGGCACCACCGGCGCCGCGAGAGGAGGCTCGCCGCCCACGTCGTCCAGGCGCACCCACACCAGCACGCCGTCGTCGTGTGCGGGCACGGGGTCCCAGCCCGCGAACGGCCCGCCGTGCAGGGCGAGTCCGTGCCAGTGGCAGACCAGGGCGCCGCACCGCACGGGGCTGTCGCGCAGCGGCGCCCCCAGATGAGGACAGATTCCCGGCCCGGCGACGAGCCGCCCGGAGGCGTCGCGCCAGACGACGATCTCCCGCCCGGCGACGGTACGGGCCAGGGGCCGGTCGTCGCCGACGGCCCGGCTCGCGCCCACGACGTACCAGTTGCCCGAGGGGCGGGCCTGGGCACGCTTGAGCGCCTGGGCGATCACCGCCGGACGGGCCTCGCGCCAGGTCGGACGCTGGCGCTCCCAGGCGACCGGGCGCCTGCGCAGCGACAGCGGAAAGCGTCCTCGGCGAAGGGAACGGTCAGGGCTCACACGACCTCCTCGTGAAGCGGCTCCGCCGCGGCGGTCCCGGACGCCGTGAGCCGGCCTCCGGCGGGCGCGGACGTGGGGGGGAGAACCGTCCGGCGGCCCGCGCGGGCCGAGGCGCGGGCGGCCAGCAGGCGCACCAGCCCGTCGGCGGCGACCGCGGCGCGCCGCCGCCGCGGGACCACGGAGCGGCGGTGCAGCACCGTGTAGCCGTCGTCGGCCACGGCGTCCAGGATCCCGCCGTACAGCACGAAAGCGGTGCGGATGCAGGGCCGCGACACCGGGTCGAGCATGGCGATCCCGGGCGCCGCCTCGCGGTAGACGCCGCGGGTGAGGTGCGCGAAGGCTTCGAGGGCCGCGCGGACGCGTG
>NZ_JBEPBI010000269.1:0-9988 GCF_040299045.1 Streptomyces sp. NPDC001027 | reverse complement strand
GGGGCGTCGTCGAAGCCGATGACGCTGACGTCCTCGGGAACCCGTCGTCCCGCGTGGTGCAGCGCGCGCAGGACGCCGAGGGCCAGGTCGTCGTTGCCGCACAGGATCGCGGTGACCTCCCGGTTCCGGGCGAGCCTGCGCCCGGCCTCGTGTCCGGCCTGGGCGTCCCAGCCCCGGCCGGACGGCGCGGGGACGGCGACGCCGGCCGCGTCGAGGGCCTGACGCCAGCCTTCGGCGCGAGGTCCCGCCGAGCGCCGGGTTCCGGTCGAGGCGGGAATCGCCACATAGTGCACCGTCGTGTGTCCGAGCGCCAGCAGGTGCTCGGTGGCGGCACGGGCCGCGGCGCGGTCGTCCGCCCACACCGCCGGGCGGCCGGGCGTCCGGCCCGCCGGCGGCGCCTCGACCACCGCCGCACAGGGCACCTGCGCCGGTACGCGGTCCAGCGCGGCGGCGCCGAGGCGGTCGTATCCGATCACGACCAGCCCGCCGCCGGTGTCGGCGGCCGCGGCGATCGTCTGGTCCGGGTCGTCCTCGGGGGTCAGCAGCCGCACGCCGAGCGTGAAGCCCGCCGACCGTGACGCCTCCTCCAGGCCCTGCAGGGTGGCCGCGTAGCCGTGCAGGAGGGTGTCCGACGTGAGGACGGTGACCGACCTGGTGACGCCCCTGGCCAGCGCGAACGCGGTGGCGTTGCGCCTGAAGCCCAGGGCGTCGATGGCTTCCTGCACCCGCCTGCGTGTCTCCTCCCGCACGCTCGGGTGGCTGTTGATGACCCTCGAGACGGTCTGGTAGGACACGTCCGCCGCCCGGGCGACGTCGCGAATGCTGGCGGCCCTCTGCTGCCCCGGAGGGCGATCGGCGCGGCCGCCGAAGCTTGTGTGACCGGTCACTGACATGCGAGGATTGTGAGCGGTCACAACGGGGGCGTCAAGAGAGGGAAACAAGGGATTCACTCGTCGCTCACCCCGGCCGACTCGGCGGAACCGTCGCCGCCCGAGCGTGAATCCCCAGTTCAGCGCCCACGAGAGCCACCGCAGGACCGAACCGTCCCGGAAGGGGAAATTGCTTTGACCACAGCCGTCGTGACAGACGAGAGGTCCCTTATCTGGTCCCGTCCGGAACTGGGACTGCACGCCGTGGTGGACGCCGGGGGATCGGTGCGACTGGGCGGACCCGGTCAGGACCGGGCCTGCCTGGTGCCCCTCGTCGAGGTGACGGCAACCGGCCATGGACGCCGGTGGTCGGGCGAGCGCTTCATCGAGACGTCCGTGGGAGAGCGCCTGGCCTACCGCGGCCATGAGACGGTCCACGAGGGCGGCCGGGAGCGCACCACGATCCGGCTGGCGGACCCCGTGACCGGCCTCGCCGCCCATGTCACCCTGGAGGCGGGCGGCGGGGCGGTTCCCGGCGCCGGGTTCCTGCGGGCCCGGGTGCGCCTGGTCAACGAGGGCGCGGCCCCGATCCGGCTGGAGAGCGTGACCACGCTGACCCTCGGCGGCATCGCCGACGCCGACGGCACGCTCGACGGTCTCACCCTGCACTGGGCCGACAACGACTGGCTCGCCGAGTGCCGCTGGCGCCAGGCCCCCTACCGGGACCGGGTCGTCCCGCTGAGCCGGTCCGCCCACGGCCACGAGGGCCGCGGCTGCTTCGAGCGGTACTCGCAGGGCAGTTGGTCCACCGGCCGGCACCTCCCCGTCGCGGGCCTCACCGACCGGGACGGACAGGCGTGGCTGTGGCAGATCGAGTCCAGCGCGGGCTGGCGGTTCGAGACCGGTGAACGCGAAGGGGCGGCCTACGTCGCGCTGTTCGGCCCCGACGACGCCCACCACCAGTGGCACTGCACCCTCGCGCCGGGTCAGGACTTCCACACCGTGCCCGCCGTCCTCGTCCGGACGATGAGCGGGGGCCTGGACGCCGCCTTCGGGATCCTCACGGACCACCGCCGCGGCATCCGCCGCGACCACCCCGACCACCGCGCGCTCCCGGTGATCTACAACGACTACATGAACACGCTCATGGGCGACCCCAGCACGCAGAGACTGCTGCCCCTGATCGCGTCCGCGGCCGACGCCGGCGCGGAGGTCTTCGTCGTGGACGCGGGCTGGTACGACGACGACGCCCAGGGCTGGTGGGACGCCGTCGGCGCCTGGGAACCCGCCCGCAACCGCTTCCCCGGCGGCATCTCGGAGGTCCTGGACGCCATCCGGCAGCGCGGTATGACGCCGGGGCTGTGGCTGGAGCCCGAGGTCGTCGGCGTGCGCAGCCCGCTGGCCCGGACACTGCCGCCCGAGGCGTTCTTCCAGCGCGGCGGGCTGCGCGTCACCGAACACGGACGGCACCACCTGGACCTGCGCCACCCGGCCGCCCGCGCCCATCTCGACCGGGTGGTCGACCGGCTCGTCGGCGAATGGGGCGTCGGCTACCTGAAGCTCGACTACAACGTCAACATCGGCCCGGGCACGGAGAGCGGCGCCGGAGACGGCCCCGAGAGCGCCGGCGCCGGACTGCTCGGGCACCACCGCGCCCACCTCGACTGGATGGCCGCGCTGCTCGACCGGCACCCCCGTCTCGTCCTGGAGAACTGCGGATCTGGCGGCCTGCGCATGGACTACGCGCAACTGGCGGTGACGCAGCTGCAGTCCACCAGCGACCAGCAGGACCTGCTGCGCTATCCGCCGATCGCCGCCGCGGCCGCCACCGCCGCCGCACCCGAGCAGGCGGCCGTCTGGGCCTACCCCCAGCCGGAGCACGATCTCGACGAGATCGCCTTCACCCTCGTCGGCGCGCTCCTCGGCCGGGTCCATCTCTCGGGGTTCCTCGACCGCATGGACGACGAGCGGTTCGCCCTCGTGCGCTCGGCGATCGCGGTGTACAAGGACATCCGGCCGCACATCGTCGGCGCCCACCCCTTCTGGCCGCTCGGGCTGCCCGCGTGGGAGGACGCCTGGCTCGCCCACGGGCTGCGGGGCGGGGAGTCCACGTTCCTGACGGTGTGGCGCCGCGGCCCCGGCGGTGACCGGCGCGCGCTGTCCCTGCCCCACCTGCGGGGCGCCCGCCTGGCGCCGGACATCCTGTTCCCGGGCCCGTCCGACGCCACCGCCCGATGGGACGCCGACGCGGGGATCCTCACCGTCCGCCTGCCCCGACCCGACACCGCCGTGCTGCTGCGATGGGACACCGCCCGCGCCGAGCGGAGCGGGTGACGACACGGCACGTGTCACCTGCGCCATGGGCCCCGCGTGTCCCGCCTGCCGGGGCCGGGCGGTCCGGGGCGGGTCGGCGGGGCGCGGTCGCGGCTGCTACGTTGCGGACGCATGAGCGACAACGTGTACGTGGGCAACGCCGGCAAGGACGCGGCGCTGGACCACGGCTGGCTGCTGGGCCACTTCAAGGACGCCGACGACCCCCGGCACAGCGCGGACGTGGAGATCAAGTGGGGCGTCCATCCGCGGGGCGACGAGCGGGTGCGATGGGTGAGCGGTGAGGTGCGCACCGCCCTGCTGGTGCTCGTCAGCGGCCGTTTCCGGGTCGAGCTGCCCGGGCGCAGCGTCGTGCTGGCGGAGCAGGGCGACTACATCGTGTGGGGCAAGGGCGTCGACCACTCCTGGTACGCGGAGGAGGAGTCGGTCGTCCTGACGGTTCGCTGGCCGTCGGTCGCGGGCTACCGGGCCACGACCGACGACGGCCCGCAGGACCGCGGCTGAATCAGCCGCTCACCGCCCCGCCGCCCGGGCCGTCCCCTTCCGCGAACGCCGCGAGGATGCGCTCGGCGGCCAGCGTCGCCGTCAGCCCGCCGTCCCTGACCTGCGCTTCGAGGAGCGGGGCGAGCGTGCGCACCGCGGGGTCGGCGTGCAGCCGGCCGAGGAGTTCGTCGCGGACCATGGTCCAGGTCCAGTCGACCTGCTGCTCGCGCCGTTTCGCGGCCAGACGCCCGGTGGAGTCGAGCACCGTGCGGTGCTGTTCCAGCCGCTCCCAGACGGTGTCCAGTCCCGACGACTCCCGGGCGCTGCAGCTCAGCACGGGCGGCGCCCACGCGGCGTCCTTGCCGTGCATCAGTCGCAGCGCGCCCGCCAGTTCACGGGCGGCGGCGCGGGCGTCGCGCTCGTGCGGGCCGTCCGCCTTGTTGACGGCGATGACGTCGGCCAGCTCCAGGACGCCCTTCTTGATGCCCTGCAGCTGGTCGCCGGTGCGGGCGAGGGTGAGCAGCAGGAAGGAGTCGACCATGCCCGCGACCGCGGTCTCGGACTGGCCGACGCCGACCGTCTCGACGAGGACCACGTCGTAGCCGGCCGCCTCCATGACCACGATCGACTCCCGCGTGGCCTTGGCGACCCCGCCGAGGGTGCCCGCGGTGGGGGAGGGGCGGATGAACGCCGCCGGATCCACCGCGAGACGTTCCATCCGGGTCTTGTCGCCCAGGATCGAGCCCCCGGTGCGGCTGGACGACGGGTCGACGGCGAGCACCGCCACCCGGTGGCCCTGCGAGGTCAGCAGCGTGCCGAACGCGTCGATGAACGTCGACTTGCCCACCCCGGGCACTCCGCTGACGCCGATCCTGCGCGCCCTGCCGCTGTGCGGGAGCAGCTCGGTCAGCAGCTCCTGCGCCAGCGCCCGGTGCTGGGGCCGGGTGGACTCGACGAGGGTGATGGCGCGCGCGACGATCGCACGCTTCCCGTCGAGTACACCCTTCACATACGTGTCCAGGTCGATGGCCATGGGCGTCAGAGGCCGTGCCCGAGGTCGTCCGACAGCCGCTTCACCAGGTCGTACGCGGCGTCCGGGATGACCGTGCCGGGCGGGAAGACGGCGGCCGCGCCCATCTCCAGGAGCGTGGGCACGTCCTGCGGCGGGATGACCCCGCCTACGACGATCATGATGTCCTCGCGTCCTTCCTCGGCGAGCTGCTCGCGCAGCGCCGGCACCAGGGTCAGGTGTCCTGCGGCCAGCGACGACACCCCGACGATGTGCACGTCGGCCTCGACGGCCTGCCGGGCCACCTCGCCCGGGGTCTGGAACAGCGGGCCGACGTCGACGTCGAAGCCGAGGTCGGCGAAGGCGGTGGCGATCACCTTCTGGCCGCGGTCGTGCCCGTCCTGGCCCATCTTGGCGACCAGGATGCGCGGCCGCCGTCCCTCGGCCTCCTCGAACGCGGACACGAGGCCGCGGGTGCGGTCCACGGACGGCGACTCCCCTGCTTCGTTGCGGTACACGCCGGAGATCGTACGGATCTGGCTCGCGTGCCGGCCGTACACCTTCTCCAGGGCGTCGGAGATCTCACCGACGGTGGCCTTCGCGCGAGCCGCGTCCACGGCCAGCTCCAGCAGGTTGCCCTCGCCGCCCGCGGCCCGGGTCAGCGCGTCCAGGGCGGCCCGGCACGCGGCGTCGTCCCGCTCCTCGCGCAGCCGCCGCAGCTTCTCGATCTGCTGGGCGCGCACGGAGGAGTTGTCGACCTTGAGGACGTCGATCTGCTCGTCGCTGTCGACGCGGTACTTGTTGACGCCGATCACCGGCTGGCGTCCGGAGTCGATACGGGCCTGCGTGCGGGCCGCCGCCTCCTCGATGCGCAGCTTGGGGATGCCGGCGTCGATGGCCTTGGCCATGCCGCCCGCGGCCTCGACCTCCTCGATGTGCTGCCAGGCCCGGCGCGCGAGGTCGTACGTCAGCCGCTCCACGTAGGCGCTGCCGCCCCACGGGTCGATCACCCGCGTGGTGTCGGACTCCTGCTGGATCAGCAGCTGCGTGTTGCGGGCGATGCGCGCGGAGAAGTCGGTCGGCAGCGCGAGCGCCTCGTCGAGGGCGTTGGTGTGCAGCGACTGCGTGTGGCCCTGGGTCGCCGCCATCGCCTCGACGCAGGTGCGCGTGACGTTGTTGAAGACGTCCTGCGCGGTCAGCGACCAGCCGGAGGTCTGCGAATGGGTGCGCAGCGACAGCGACTTGCTGTTCTGCGGGTCGAACTGCTTCACCAGCTTCGCCCACAGCAGGCGCGCCGCCCGCAGCTTGGCGACCTCCATGAAGAAGTTCATGCCGATCGCCCAGAAGAAGGACAGCCGCGGCGCGAACGCGTCGACGTCCAGCCCCGCTTCACGGCCCGCCCGGATGTACTCCACGCCGTCCGCGAGCGTGTAGGCCAGCTCCAGGTCGGCCGTCGCGCCCGCCTCCTGGATGTGGTAGCCGGAGATGGAGATGGAGTTGTAGCGCGGCATCCGCTGCGAGGTGTAGGCGAAGATGTCGGAGATGATCCGCATCGACGGCTTCGGCGGATAGATGTAGGTGTTGCGGACCATGAACTCCTTGAGGATGTCGTTCTGGATGGTCCCGGCCAGCTTCTCGGGCGGCACGCCCTGTTCCTCGGCGGCGACGATGTAGAGCGCCAGCACCGGCAGCACGGCGCCGTTCATCGTCATGGAGACGGTCATCTTGTCCAGCGGAATGCCGTCGAAGAGCTGCCGCATGTCGTAGATCGAGTCGATCGCCACACCGGCCATGCCGACGTCACCGGTCACCCGCGGGTGGTCGCTGTCGTACCCGCGGTGCGTCGGCAGGTCGAAGGCGACCGACAGGCCCTTCTGACCGGCCGCGAGGTTGCGGCGGTAGAAGGCGTTGGACTCCTCGGCGGTGGAGAAGCCGGCGTACTGGCGGATCGTCCACGGCTGGTTGACGTACATCGTCGGGTACGGGCCGCGCAGGTACGGGGCGGCGCCCGGGTAGGTGCCGAGGAAGTCCAGGCCCTCCAGGTCCTGACCGGTGTACAGCGGTTTGACCGTGATGCCCTCGGGGGTCTCCCACAGCAGGTCGTCCCCGCCCGCCGCCCTCTTGACGGCCGTGCGCCAGTCGTCGGCGCCGGCGTCGGCGGCCGGGGTCCCCAGTTCGATCCCGGAGAAGTCGGGAATTGCCATCAGGACACAGCTCCCATGCGGTCAAGGGTGGCGGACAGCACGGCGACGGCGTCGCAGCCCGCGAAGACGTACGCGTCGACCCCGGGGTACTGCCCGGGGCGTCCGGCGAGGAACACGTGCGAGGCGCCGGCGGCCCGCAGCCGGGCGGCCTCCGTCTCCGCCTGCTCCTCGTACAGGGCGTCACTCGAGCACAGGCAGACCTCCGTGGCGCCGCTGTCCTCGAACGAGCCCTCGGTGACGGGTTCGACGCCGCCGGCCTGGAACAGGTTCGCGGCGAAGGTCAGCCGGGCGGTGTGCGCGGCGGCCGGACCGAGCGCCGCCAGATAGATCCGCGGCCGGGAGCCGGTCGCCGCGAGGTGGGCGTCCGAGCGTGCCCGCAGCGCCTCGAACGCCTCGTCGCGACGCACTCGCGGCAGACCGCCGGAGCGCGGTTCGGGCGCGCTCTCGCGCACCACCGGCTTCTCCGCGAGGGACGGGAACTCGCTGACCCCGGTGATGGGTTCGCGCCGCTTGGCGAGCCGGCCGCTGCGCGCCTGCCAGGTGTCGGCGAGGTCCTTCGCCAGGCGGCCCGAGCGCAGGGCGGCCGCCTGACCGCCGCTGCGCTCGATCCCCTGGAAGAACTCCCAGCCCGCGTGGGCCAGTTCGTCCGTCAGCCGCTCCACGTACCAGGAGCCGCCCGCCGGGTCGATGACCCGGGACAGATGCGACTCCTCGATCAGGATCGTGGAGGTGTTGCGCGCGATGCGCCGCGCGAACGCGTCGGGCAGGCCGAGCGCGTCGTCGAAGGACAGCACGGTGACGGAGTCCGCTCCGCCCGCCCCGGCGGCGAGCGTGGCGATGGTGGTGCGCAGCATGTTCACCCACGGGTCGCGGCGCGACATCATCACCGGCGAGGTCACCGCATGCTGGATCTGCGCGCCGGCGCCCGGCGCCTCGGACACCTCGGCGATCCGGGCCCACAGCCGGCGGGCCGCCCGCAGCTTGGCGATCGTGAGGAACTGGTCGGCGGTCGCCGAGTAGCGGAACTCCAGCTGCCCGAAGGCCTGTTCGACGCTCAGCCCGGCCTCGGTCAGCTCCCGCAGGTAGCCGACGCCGGTGGCCAGTGAAACGCCCAGTTCCTGCGCGGCGGAACCGCCTGCCTCGTGGTAGGGCAGCGCGTCCACGGTCAGCGCCCGCAGCTTCGGATACTCCCGCGCGCACAGCGCCGCGAGCTCGGCCACCGCTGCGAACGGGACCGCCTGCCCGGTGCGGGCCTCGTGGCCCAGGGGATCGGCGCCGAGACTGCCGCGGGCCGCGCCCTTCGTGACGCCCCGTTCCTCGAACAGCCGCAGCAACTCCCGTGCGGCGGGCTCGATCTGGTCGCCCGGGTCGAGCACGACCGGCGCCAGGTCGAGGAGCACGCCGTCCAGGACCCGGCCGAGGGACGACACCGGGATGCCGCCGTCGCCGGTCACCAGCCACAGCGAGGTGACGCCGTTCTCCAGATCCGCGAGCACGGCGTGGTTGTCGTCGACCGTGTGCCGCTGCCGCACGTCCCAGCCCCCGACGGCGTTGCCCTCGGGCCGGCTGCCGCGCACGAAGGGCGCGAAACCGGGGTGACCGTGCTCGGGCGCGGCGTCGCGCGAGGTGTAGAGGGGCCGGGTGCGCAACCCGTCCTCGAGTGCGGTGGACAGGGCTTCCTCGGCCTCGTCGCCCTCGACGTCCTTGCCCGACTTGCGCAGCACGCCTGCGATGAGGCGCTGCCACTGCTCGTGGGTGGCGTCAGGGAACTCGCCGGCCAGCTGGAGCCCGTCGTCAGGCAGGACCGTCATGCTCGGATGCTAGGCCCAAGACACGAAGGAGCAGCAGAGGGCTTCGCTGTGACCTTTCCCTCGCCACGGCTGTGACCTGGTCCTCTCCACCGGGACTCGACGCCGCGAGCAGAGCGCGAGCAGCCCGCGCACCGGCCTTGACCAGGCGGAACGGCCGAAGTCGGCCGGCGGCGCGACCACGGCTCGCGCGCCGGGCGCGCGGCGCGGCGACGACGGCGCGCCACCGGGGCTTTAGCCGCGGCCCACCGCCGCACTGGCGGAGGCGCCCGCTCCGCCCCTCGGCGCCGCTCGGTCCTGCCCGCCACCGCACAAGCCCGGACCCGTGCGCTACGGGGTGGGCCGTGCCTGAGCCGGTCCGGTCAGGGCGTCTCGGGTCCCCGGCCGTCGTCACGCGCCGCCCTCCTGATGAGTCGTCACCGTCCGGGCGGCCCGGCGGCGTTGCCGGACGCGCAGGTCGTCCGCGCCCCAGCCTCGGGCGCCGTCGGCTGGATCGGCCACTGGGCGGCCGGGCCGGCGGTGTGCGTCGGTCGGCTCTTGGGCGTGGGGCGTCGCCGTGGTCGAATCGGCGTGCCCTCCTTCGTCGGCAGAGAGGCGTTCGACGTGACGACCCGCAGCGCGGCCCCGCCCCCGGCTCCCGTGCCCGGGGCGCCGCATCCGCTGCTCGCGTACTTCCTCGACGCCGCGGACGGACGTTTCCCGCCCGCCGACGGCGCCGTCACGGTGCTGCCCGCCCTGCCCGCCCCGACCGGCCCACTGGAGACGTCGGTCGCCTTCACCGGTCACGCCGTCGTCGCCACCGCGCTGTCCGCGCCGGCGGTCCACGCCCTGCGCCCCGACGGGTTCGGCGGCTCGATGGGCCCGGACTTCCTGCGCGCCCTCGCCGGGCCCACGGGATGGATCGGGTCGATCGACGCCGTGCTCGTCCGCCGCGGTTGCGGCGGGACCGCCCGGTTGCAGCCGCTCCATGAGGCGGACTCCCATCCCCGGGTGCGGTACGCCCGTCGGCTGCGCGCCGGAGTCCGGGTCTTCGGCGACGACCGGGGGCTGGTCACTCTGGCGGCGGGGCTCGCCGGCCGCACGGAACTGAGCATCGAGCTGCACGCACCCGACGACGGGGGCCGCCGTGGGCGCGGCAGGTCGCTGCTCGGCGACGCGCTCACGCTGGTCCGGGAGGGCGAGCCGGTCTTCGCCGCCGTCGCCCCGGGCAACGCGCGCTCGCTGCGGACGTTCCTCGCCGCCGGCTTCACCCCGGTCGGGGCCGAGGTCCTCGTCCGGCCGGAC
>NZ_JBEPBI010000268.1:0-9992 GCF_040299045.1 Streptomyces sp. NPDC001027 | reverse complement strand
CAAGGATTCTCATCTAAATACTGCCAGCAGGCAAGAAAAGTGAGTTAAATCTAGCGGTCGCGGTGGTCGGCTGCAGCCCGGGACGAATCCTCCCCACGGCGCGCCTCACAGGCGGCGGAAGTTCTGCGGCCGCCGCTGTCACGCACAGGTGCCCGCCCGGCGCACAGCCCGTCAGCGGAGCCCGAGCTTGCGGTCGGCCAGGTCGTACGGGTCGGAGGTGTCCGGGAGCCGGTCCCGCGCGTCTGGGCGGGGGCCGGGGCCGGTGGGCACCGGGGCGGGGGCGGGCCTCGCTTCGCGTGCAGCGCCGTTCGCGGGTGCCGGTGTGTGGACAGCAGCAGCGGTGCCGAGTCCCGGGCGGCCGGGGCCGTGACGGGAAAAACCGGGAGGCGTGGCCGGGGCCGGTGCGGGGTGCCGCCGTGAGGCCGTGGCCGGCCGCACGGCTGGGTGGCCTCCCGCCCGTGGGGTGCGGACTGCGGCGCCGCGGTCCTGCACGGGCTGTGGCCGGGGTCGCCGTAGGGGTCCGTGGGGGCTGGCCGGCCGGTAGGAAGGCGGGGCGGCGCGCGCGACGCGCCGGACGGGCGCGGGAATGTTGTGAACGTATGGCCGGGCGGGGCGGACCGTTCCTGTGTGCATACAGACAGAGCCGCGCCGGAACATGCTCTGACCTGGTGTTTTACCGGTCTTGATACCGGTTCCAAGATCGGATATGCCGGTCGCCGGACCGCCATATACCGGTTCCCGGAGCGGTTCATCCGGATCGTGCAGTCACGATATCCGGATCCTCCAACCGGCATACATGTACGGGAAGTACATGTCCTGTCAGTTCACGGATCCTGCGCGAGGTACCGTGACGCCTGTACTCATAGGACATGTCGAGGGACCGGAGACCCCGATGCCGCGCTCCGCGCACCAACGGCACGACAGCCGCGGCGAACCGCAGACCCGCTTCGGCTACATCGGCTCCTACAGCACCGTCGACAACGCCCGCCTCGAGGCCCTCGCCGCGGTGCCCAAGAAGGACGGCGGCCTGACCGACCGCGAGTTCCGCATCCTGCAGTGGTTCGTCGGGGCCACCCCCGGATACGACCAGCCCGTCATGAAGACCACCGCGTACATCGCGGAGCGCAACGGCATGACGGGCGACGCGCTGGGCCGGATCATCCGCACCCTGGTCAAGCGCCGACTCCTCTTCTTCGCCGAGGAGTTCGGCCGCCAGAAGTTCTACAAGGTGACCCCCTACCTCGCCAGCCAGGGGTCCTCCGCCGAGCAGCGCGAAGCCATCCGGGCGTTCAATCCGCCCGACATCCCGGGCCTCACCAACGGGCCTGTAAGGGGGGACCAGCAGTGATCACCGCCGACGACACGCAAACACTCGCGCGCGAGGTCCTGCGCCGTTCCGAAGCCCTCAGCCCCAACCAGCGCCTCGTGCTGCAGCTGTACGCGATCATGCCGAAGGAACCGGGCGGCGCGGTCCGCAAGACCGCCCGCGCGCTGGCGGAGGACGAGCTGGGCTGGAAGCCCACCCTGTTCTCCCGCGTCCGCGGCCAACTCATCGAAGACGGCTGGCTGGAGTACGTCGACAAGCTCTCCAACTCTCCCATCTACCGCCTCGGCGAACGCGCCACCGGCCAGCGCACCGTCATCCCGCTGCGCTCCCGCACCGCCTGACCCCAGCCGCAGCCAAGGGGGCACCACCCAGCACACCGGCCCGGACGCGATCACCGCGCCCGGGCCGACCCGCACCCCGACCACAAAGCCGGCCCCCGCGAAGACACAGACCACCCCAACCCCGACAACGAGCCGCGCCCCGAAAAGGTCACGGCCCCGCCCTGCATCCCCGGCCGGCGCCCGCCCCCGCCACTCACGCACCGGGCTGCGCCGCCTCGCCCCTCCTCCGCCGACACCACGCCCGCCGCCCCGCGCGTGCGCGGCCCGGCGAGGCGCACCAGGACACGTCCTCCAGAACCCGGCCCGACTCGTCCGCTGAACTCGCCCGGCCAACAGCGGCCGAGCCCGACAGCGGCCGCACCAGCACCCCCCAGCCCACCGCGCCGCCGTGCCGTCCCGCCGATCGCGGCCCCGCGCCTGCGGCCTGTGCTCGTGCCGCTACCCGCTCCGGTCCCGCCTTGTGCCGTCCCCCGCGATGCCGCGGGCCGTGGTGACATCCCTCCGCTCCATGCCCGGCCGTCTCCGTACCGTGGCCGCGTCACTGTGCCGGCCGCCTCATCCACTCTCACGCGTTACATAAACCGGCCCCGGTTATGTACCGGAGGGCTAGACTCGTCTTCAAGGCGTTACACCCCTTGTGCGGGGTGGGGCCGACGCTGCGCGCCTGCCCTCCGCCGGCCCCGGCCGCCGCCCGCCCGCGACGTGGGCCGCCCCGCCTCGCCCTACGCTGCCCTGCTTCTGCTGGAGTTGCCTGTGTCCTCCTCGCGTTCCGCCTCCGCCGCCAAGACCGGGGCAGCTACGGGCCTGGTGCTGCCGCCCGCCGACGACCCGGTGTGGGGGAGTGTGCCGCTCGCGCTGCGGCAGAACCTGTCCGTGCCCGCCCACCGCCTGGTGAACCCGCCGCGCGGGGGGCTGGCGGAGAAGTCCGGCCGCCCGCTGCGCCTGGCGCTGAGTGCCGCCGCGAACAGGCGCACGACCGGCGCCCACTGGCACGTGCTGCTCACCGCTCCCCGTGCCGCGTTCGGCGGCCCCACCAGCGACCGCGCCGAGCAGGCATACACCCTGCTGCAGCAGATCGTCGCCGACTGCCTGCGCCCTGCCCTGGCCGCGTCGGCCGGCCCGGACGGCACCGCCCCGGCCGAGCAGCCCCCCGCCGCCCCGGCCGCTCCCGCACCCGCCCCGGTCAAGCCCCCCGTCGCCGCGCCGGAGCCCGTCGCCGACTTCCTCCCCGACCCCGACCCCGATGCCGCTCCCGACGCAGTCGTGGCCGCCACGCCCGGGGACGACGCCGCCAAGGAGCCGCCCAACCCCCTTCCGGCAGCACCCGCCGAGGACCCGGCTACCAGCGAGCCGGCCGCCGACGCCGCCCACGAGCCGGCCGCCGGCGTCGAGTTCGCGGCCGGTGAGCTGGCCGGCGCCCTGCGCGAACTCACCGAGCACCGCACCGTCCTGGTCCTCACCAGTGCCCACCCGGACGCCGCCCACGCCGCTCTCGCCCAGCACCTGCCCGCCGACCTGCCGGCCGTGTCCGTGGCCGCAGGCGACCGCGCCGCCCTGGCCCGCGCCCTCTACACGCAACTGGGCCTCGGCCGCCGTCAGCGACAGCCCCGCACCCTGGGGGACACCGAAGACCTGATCGTCGCCGAACTCCAGCGAGCCCCCCGCCTGATCGTCGCCACCGCCGCCTACGACCTGCGCGCCTCCGCCCTCCAACTGCTCTACAGCCTGTGGGTGCGCGAGAGCTTCGCGCTGGTCCTGATCGGTGACACCAACCTCACCACCCTCCTGCAGCGCACGGACATGCCGAGCCTGAAGTCCCGCCTTCGGCACCACCCGGCCCCGACCGCCTCGGACACCGTCGCACCGGGCGGTACAACTCCGGCCGAGCAGCAGGACCCCCTCACCGCCCCGCCGCAGCCGGCACCCGCCGAGCCCCCCACCACACCGGCGCCACCCGTCGGCCAGGCACCCGCCGACCCGGCAGCCCCTGCCGCGGCCACCGGCGACCCGCGGATCGCCCCGGATCCTGCCGGCACCGTCCACGGTGAGGAACTGGCCGACCACGTACGGGAGATCGCCCGGGCCCGCGCCATCGGGACCGTCACCGGTCCCGACGCCACCACCGTGCACGCCGCCCTCACCCGCATGCCCGGCCTCCCGGACCTTCCGGCCGTGCGCACGGGCGGCAAGGACCGGTCCTCCCTGGTCCGCGACCTGTTCGTACAGCTCGGCCTCGACCAGCGCATGCCACAGCCCGGCAGGCGGTGGGCCGCCGAGGACCTGATCGCTGCCGAACTGCGCCGCGCCTCCCGCCTCGTCATCGTGCCCAGGGCCCACGAACTGCCCACCGCGGCCCTGCGCATGCTGTACGACCTGTGGTCGGCCGACAACTTCCCGCTGGTCCTGGGCGGCGACGACCGCCTCGACGGCATCCTCCAGCGTCGTGCCCTGGCGTCCTTGAGCTCGTGCGTGCTCCTGCACCACCACCTGGACCCCGCCGGCGAAGACGCCCCCATTCCCGCCCCGGCCGACAGCCCGGACGCCGCCGTCCCTGAGCTGCCCGCTCCCGACCCCCGGGCGGCCGCCGCACCGTCCGCAGCCGGCCCCCGCACCAGCCCGGAACCTGCCACCGCGCCCCCCGCCCCGACCACACCGTCCTCCCCAGAACGGGCCGCCGGACCGCTCCCCGCCACCGCCGCACCCACAGCGCCCCAAGAACAGCCCGCCCCCCACGCCGCCAGCACCGCCCCGGCCTCCAACCAGGCCGCCCCCGGTACCCCGGAGCTGCCGGCCCCCGCCACGCCGGCGCCCGCCGCCGACTCCGGCCGGCCTGCGACCACATCCGAACCGGCCCCGGCGCCCGGCAAGGCCAAGGCCGTCCCGGGCAAGACCCCCGCCACGCTCCACCAGGCCCGCGCCGCGCTGCCCGACCTGATCCGCGCCGCCGCCGACGGCACCCCCACCCCCCTCACCCGCGAGGACACCGACCACGCACTTCTGACCACCCCCGACGCCGCTGCCGCCCTGGGCTGGGGCCTCGAGCACGCGCCCGCCCACGGGATCGCCGACGCCCGCAAGAAACTCGGCGACCTCATCCATGAAGCCGCCCAGGGCCACCCCCAGGTCCTGCGCCGCCACACCACTCCCGTCGCCGTGCTGCTCCCGGCCACCCCCACCGGCACCCCCCACCCGCCGGACACCCCCGCCCCCGCCGACGCGGCACCCCCGGCCACCGGGCCCACGCCCCTCGCGGAGCCCACCGGTCCCGCCCCGGCCGGTCCCGAACCGGCACCGTCGCCCCAGCCCGCCCGTACGACCGCGGCCGGCACCGCCCCGGCGCCGGCGCCGGCCGCACCGAGCGACCCGGCCCCGGCCGAACAGCGGCCCGCCCCGGCCCCCGTCACCCCGGCCGCCGGCCCGGCGACCGCGCCCGACACCACCGAGCAGACCCCCGCGGCCGCCCTGCACGTGCCGCCCACCGACACCGCTCCCGTCGGCGTCCCGGCCGCGCCACGCGCCTCACGCCGTCTCGCCCCCCTCGGCGAGGCCTTCACCACCGTTCTGGCCCCCGCCCCCGCGGACACCGACCCCGCCACCGGCACGGTCACGTCCCCGCGCGGCCTGTCCACCGGCATCCCCGGCCTCGATGATGCCCTCGGGGGCCTGCAGCCCGGCCGCTTCTACCTCGTCGCCGCCGCCCCCGGCACCGGCGGCAGCCTCCTCGCCACCACCGCAGCCCGCTCCACAGCCCTCGACCACCACCAGCCCGTCCTGTACGCCGCCTCCGGCCTCACCCGAGCCGACGTCGCCGCCCGGATCGTCGCCGCCCACCTGACCGTCGACTACCGCCGCCTGCGCACCGGCCAGCTCACCGAGACCGAACAGGCCGACGTCGCCGCCCTCCACCACCACCTGGCCACAGCTCCCCTCTACATCGACGACGGCACCGACCTCACCGCCGCCGCCATCACCGAGACCATCACCGACCTCACCGGCACGGCCCTCCTCGTCGTCGACCGCCTCCAGGCCGCCGACGACCCCCACCTGCCCCTGTCCGGCCCCCGCCTGACCGACGCCGCCCAGACCCTCGCCCACCTCGCCCGCACCCACCACCTCCCGGTCCTCGCCGCCCTCGACACCGACCACCCCGACCTGGTCAACACCCTCGGCCTCGACACCGTCCTGCTCCTCACCCCCGACCCCGACCACCCCCACCACCGCGTCCAACTCGCCATCACCGAACGCGACCTCGGCCTCCAGACCACCCTCACCCTCCACGCCGACCGCGCCCACGCCCGCCTCACCGACTTCGACCCCTACGCCCACGACCCCGAACCACTCACCCCCGAGCAGATCGCCGCCGTCCAGCCCTTCCCCTCGATCACCAACCCCGCCGAACTCTTCCTCAACCCCCACCCCACCCCCGCCCCCCAGGCCCCCGCCGCGCCCGGAGCCCCCACCGCCCCCGAGGCCTCCGCCTGGCCGCCCGTAGCCGTCCCCGGCCGCTCCACACCCCCCGCAACCAGCGAGCCGACCAGCACCCCGCACCCACCCGCGCCAGAACCCACTCCAGCCGCCGCGGCCACCACCAGCGACCCCGCGCCGCACCGCACCCAGCCGCCGCGCACCACCGCCGGCAGCGGCACCTACGCCGGCCGCGACTACTCCCACTACACCGGCCAGATCACCCGCGCGGTCGACCAGGCCCTCGAAGAGCACTGCGGCGACCTCGAAGCCGCCACCGCCGCCCTGGTAAAAAAGGCCGTGCCCGACGCCATGGCCCTGTTCAAAGAAACCCGCGTCGGCTCAAATTACGACCACACCGTCTATCCGGAACTCCTCGAAATCCTCCGCAAAAAAACCAGGGACGGCTCAGACGAAATCTGGGAAGGACGCCACAACTGGACCAACACCGCTCTCACCGACCAACTGGGCACCGGCGCCCTCGCCCCCGTCACCGTCGCCGCCCTCGACACCAACGCCTCCTTCCTGGCCGCCTTCAAGACCCACCTGCCCATCGGCGCCCTCAGGCACAACCCCCACGGAGGCTTCGACCCCAAGCTCTCCGGCGTCCACCTCCTCACCCAACGCCCCACCTGGCACCACCCCCACCTCCCCGACCCCATCGGCAACCGCCGCGAGACAGGCCCCGTCGTCCTCACCGACGCCACCGTCCGCCTCCTCATCCGCTGCGCCGGCTACGACCTGTGCGACGAGCCGGTGATCGCCGAGAGCTGGACCAGCGGCGCCAGCGAAGGCCTGCTGGAGAAATTCCGCCGCGTCCTCACCGAATCCCGCCACACCGCCCTCGAACGCGAAGCCGCCGGATACGCCGACGGAACCGTGGCCGTCGAATACATCAAGGCCATGTACTCCAAATTCACCTCCACCCTCGGCGAATCAAACGCCAACCTCGAAATCCGCCGACCCGAGTGGATGCACCTCATCCGCTCCCAGGCATTCGCCAACCTCTGGTACAAAGCCCACCGCGCCCACAAAAAGGGCCTCACCGTCGTCCGCGTCCGCGGCACCGACGAACTCCACGTCACCGGCGGCAACTGGCGTACGGTATTCACCGAGGGCCGCGGCCCCGCCGAAATGAAACTCAAGGACCAGTACACCCTGCCGAGGAAGACCACCGCCTGATGTCCACCGACGGATGGAAGAACTTCGGAAAATACGGCGCGAACCGCGACCCCGGAAACATCCACGGCAAATACGCCCTCGGCCGCGCCCTCGAGGACGCCCTGGAACGCATGATCATCCACGGCGGCATCAGATCCCCCGCCAGCACCCGCCGCGGCCTCATGGCCCGCATGAACTACCTCACCACCACCGGCGGCGGCGCCCAGGCCATGGCCGAAGCCGGCATCACCGCCACCCGCCCCACCATCCGCGCCTGGACCAGAGGCACCCAACACCCCCGCCCCGAGAACCAGGAAGCGATCGACACCGCCTACTGGAACCTGCGCGCCACCAACATCCTCAACAACCCCGGCGCCCTCAAACAGCACCTCAACCGCGGCGGCCACGGCACCGAAGTGGAGATCCACCCCATCAACCAGGACGTCGTCGAGGCACCGCGGCGCCGCAGCAACCTGCGCGTACGCCGCTTCCAAGTCCGCTACATCTGGGACGACGCCGTCGACGCCCTCGTCGCCGGCGACGTCGCCGGGCTCGAAGACATCTGGGACGACATCATCGGCGAACTCGACTCCGACTGGGGCGCCTACACCTACGTCTCCCACATCGGCCTCGGCGCCTGAAAGGACACCACCCCATGCCACCACGCCGACGAGGCGACGGCCCGCTGATGAACGCCGTCAACCTCCTGGGCATCCTCGGCCCGCTCATCCTCGCCGCTCTCCTGCTCGGCCGACACCTCGGCTGAACAACCCCCGAAGCAGGCCGGCACCGTACGACCCCTGGTCGTCGCCCCCGCGACCGCCGGGGCGAAGCACTGCCCGAGCCCGGCGCGCAGGCCCCTCCCCACTCTGACCGCCGTGAACCGCTGCCGCAGTTCACGCAGTTCGTCGCCGGTGAGGCCGTCGCCCCACGCGCTCGCGCGCCGGAAGGCGGCTTCTCCCGCGTCGCGCAACTGCCCCGCGGGCCGCCGCCCGCCCGCGGCCGCGCCATCACACCGCGACCGAGCTGAAGAACCTGCACGAGCGGGCCGCCACCACCCTGGCCGACGCCCCCGACGCGGGCACCGCCAGTTACACGACCGTGCTGCAGCGCCTGGTGGGGGCCAACCCGGCGGCCTGGACCGCCGACGTCCCCGCCGTACTCGCACTCAGCCGCACCCTGCCCGTACCCGCCGACCCGCACGTCCCCGACACGGGCGAGTACACCAGCCGGGCCTGGTCCGGCCTGCCGACCTTCGTGTGGCGCACCGGCGACGCCCTCGGCGGTGACCTGCCGGCCGTCCTGAACCGGCTGCACGCCCCCGCCGAGCCGCTCACCCGCCCCGCCGCCAGCTGCGGCGGCCCGTCCGGCAACGCTCGCCCGCCGACCGCGCGGCCAGGAAGGAACAGGAGCTGCCCGCGAGCCTGCTGGACGCCCACCCGGCGGTGCGCGAGCTGGACTGCCTCCTCAACTACGCCGCCAGCCAGGCATCCAGGGACGGACAGATGCCCGGCGCGCCTTGGACCTGGCCGCCCGCGGTGGCGACGAGGCGGTCGTCGCCGCGCTCGGCGCGCACCCGCCCCCCTGCTGCACCGCCGCGCCACCGCCTTCACCGCCCCCCCGAGCTGTACGCGCCCGTCCCCGGCCGGCCCTCGCCGGCCGCCGTGTGGCTGCACGACCGCCGCGGCCCCGGCCTCGATCCACTGCTGCTCGCCGCCCTGCGCGAAGAACCCGCCGACGCCATCGCCTTCCGCGCGGTGCACGCGCTGCTGACCAGCCATGACGGCCTGCTCGACGAACCCGTGGCCGTCTGGCGGGAGTTGGCCGCCGGCCCCGGCGCCGCCGAGGCCGCCTCCAGCTTCCTCGGCTACCTCGGCCTCGGCACCTCGATGCGGCCGACCGACCGACCGGACCTCGGCGGACACCGAACAGGTGTGGTGGACCGCCGCCCTCGACGAAGGCCTGCCGCCCGGCGCGCCCGCGGGCGCCGACGACTTCGCCGCAGCGCTGCCAGACGAGCTGTGGCTGCCGCCGGCCCGGCGCAGCGCCGCCCACACCCCGACCCAGGCCGACGCCGAACGCGCCACCCACCCACCCACCCACCCACCCACCAGCCCGCCGGCGGCCTCCAGACCGGCCCAGGCCACCTCCGCCCGCCGCGCCCGTCCTCCGTACATCGGTCTCAGAGCCTGAGCGGCCAGCCCGTAAATTCCCACCGCTGGCGCCGTCCTCACGCTACAGAAAGACCTCACCACCGAAAGCACGAAATACAGACCCAGCAATTGGCCATGCTGCATGATGAGAATTTAGACGGCGAAGAAGGCCGGTAGATAACATGTCTCCCCTGGAAACAGCGTGAATAATGTAACGCCATTTGCAAACCTGGGTACAAAATCAACTCCCATTGCCTCGATAGCCAGATTTCCGGTAACCAGATTCACAAGAGGTCTAGACCTCTTGTGAAGGAAGACTGTGACGATGAGTCACCGTTACAGAACTTGCGCGGTACACAACGACGTGACACAATCAGGTACACAAGAGGCCAACACCGGGAGCCCGGCACGATGTGCAAGTGCGGATCAGACACCTACACGGGGCACGTAGAGCGCACCGCAAGGACCGCGAACGCCTCACCGGCCAGTATTCGGCCCCTAGGGATGACCGGTACGGCGACCGCACAGCCCGCGGCCGGCACCGCG
>NZ_JBEPBI010000267.1:0-10164 GCF_040299045.1 Streptomyces sp. NPDC001027 | reverse complement strand
GTCGGGCCGGCCGAGGTCCGGCTCGGGCAGCCACCGCATCTCGCCGGTGCCGAGGGCGACCGTGGCGCGCGGTCGCATCGGTTCGTCGCCCCGCCGGGACAGCAGGACGAGTTCGCCGACGCGGGCGGTCATCGGGGCGAGCCGGGCCGCGCAGTCGGCGGCTACGGCGTGCGGATCGCCGGTACGGCCGAGGCTGAGGTGCGGGGTGAACCCGTCGTGGCGTCCACGGCAGCGGGGGAATCGCCGTACGAGCGCCTGCCACAGCTGCGCCCACGGCGTCCCGTCGTCCGCCGCCGGGTCCAGCCATACGGTGGCGTCCCGCCCGTGCGCGAACGTGTGCACTCCCTCGAGCCGTGCCGTGAACGGCTCGACCTGCGCGGCGGCCGAGGCGAGCAGCGGGGCCGCCCGCTCGAAGTCGGACTCGGGGACGAACCCGAACAGCACGTTGACGTGCGGCGGCCAGCGCCGGATCTGCACGTCGTGGTCCCGGCGCACGTCCTGGAGCGCCGGCCACAGCTCGCCCGGCGGCGCCCACGCCAGCGCCGTGCGGGGCGTCGGCGCCACGTCGAGCACGTCGCGGACGTCGGGGACGTCGACGGGCGTGTCGACGCCGCAGTGCAGGTCGGCGGCGACCCCGTAGTGGTCGGAGATGTACAGCCCCTTCGCGGTGGGCGTGGCGCCGAGCAGCGTCGCCCCGGTCACCCGCGGGCCGTCGGCGGGGCGGACGAGGACGCGGTCGAGCCGGGAGACGCGGCCGGACAGGGAGGAGACGGCGGCCAGCGGGTTGCCGACGGGGTCGAAGGTGGGCGAGTCGTCGTGCGGGCCGTGGGCCTCGGTCCAGGCGTCGAGCATGCCGAGCGTGCGCGCCGGTCCCGGGCCGCCGTCGTTGAAGTCCCCGACCAGGACCAGGCCGCCCGTCACGCCCGCCGTTCCCTCGGCGAGCCGGGTGAGTTCGGCGACGCGGCGGGCCGGCCCGTCCTCGGAGTGATCGCTCGTCAGATGGGTGGCGGCCACCGTCAGCGGTCCGGTCGCGGTGTCCACGACGACGGCGGTGACGGCCTTGTGGCGGCCGAGGACGTGCAGGGCGGCCTCCCGCACCGGGAGCCGGCTGAGCAGCAGCAGACCGCACTCGTCGACGTCCTCGCCGTGGGGGTCGGCGCCGAGGGTGTAGCGGGCCCGCACCCAGGACGCCTCCAGGAGCATGGTCAGCAGCCGCGCCTCGACCTCCTGCAGCGCGATGACGTCGGCGTCGGCGTGTTCGAGCGCCTCCAGCAGCAGCGGGCGGCGCTGCGCGGTGGCGATGCGGTGGCTGTCGTAGCGGTCCCACAGCGTGTTCCAGGTCAGCACCCGGATCCGGTCCAGGCCCGGCTCCCCCTGGGCGTGCGCCGCGGGGCGCCACCGCCCGGCGTCCGCGTCCCACGCGTGCGGCGTGCGCGCCGTGAAGAAGGGCGCCCGCAGCCGCCGCGCCTCGCGGACCCGGCCGGCGCCGGAGGCGTCGACGCGGTCCGTTCCCGTGGCGCGGTCCCACACGACCTCGCCGTCCGCCTCGACGAACAGCACGCGGTGCCAGGGGATCTCGCCGCCCGGCACGAACGTCGCCAGCGGTACGCGCTTGGGCGCGGCGCCCCGCTGGTGGACGCCGAACACGAACCGCGCGGGGTCGAACCGCGCGTCCCAGCGCACCCGGTGGTAGATCTCCTCGCTGGTACGCATCAGGCGTCCTCCCCCTCCAGTGTGCCGTCGCGGTCCTGCACGGCGCCGTCCGCGCCCACGTACCAGGTGCGGTGCGCCTGGCCGGGGTAGGGCGGCACGAACCGGCGCAGCTGGCCCGCGAGCACGTCCGACGGCACCGGATGCGCGCGGGAGGCGTTGCGCCGTTCCAGCTCGTCCTCGTCCGCGAGGACGACGACATGGGTGATCAGCGCGTCGCGCCGACGCGCTGCTCCATGGACCAGGGAACGCTGTCGCGGGTTGAGGGACGTCGCGTCCCACACCACCGTGCCGCCGGCCGCGAGCGCTGCGTCCAGCCGGTCCAGGCCCTCCCGCAGCACTTCCCCGTTGGCCTTCTGATCGGCCCGCGAGCCGCGCGCCGTGCGCAGTGCGTCCAGCTCGACGCGTGCCGAGACCCCGTCGAGCCGCGCCGCGAAGGCGCTCTTGCCGCTGCCGGACGGACCCATGAGGTGCACCAGCCGGGGGAAGTCACCGCCACGCCACCGCCATGTCGCCGCGACGGCCTCCTCGACCGTGCGGATCCGCCCCTGCGCGTACGTCTCCCGGGTCTGCGCCCAGCAGCGGTCCGCCGCGTCGCCGCGGATCCCGTCCCGTGCCAGCGCCGCGCGCAGGCCGGATCTCAGGGGCGCGAGCGGGGCGTCGACGAGCAGTCCCGCCTCCTCCGCGTGCAGCGCGGACCACTCCACCTGGTCGCGCGCCGCTCGCTCGTGCCCCGCGAGCGCGGCCGCGACGGCGTGCAGCACGCCGAGGTCGGCCGCGAACGACATCCGTACGAGTCCGGCCCGCCGCTCCGCGTCGGGGTACGGCCGGTGCAGTGCGGTGTGCAGGCCCACCAGGTCGGCGACGCGCCTCGCCAGCGGCATCCCCAGAGGTCCGGCGGCCCGGCGCATCAGCGACGCACGGGGCGTGCGGTGCAGCAGTGCGGCGAGCACTCCCGCGAGGCGGGCGTCCCCGCTGCGCCCCAGCGCGGCCAGCCGGGCGCCCGTCTCGGCACCTGCCGCCGCCGCGTCCGCGTGCACGTGGCCGTGGGTTTCGGCGTCCGCGTCGTCGTCCCCCTCGCCGCGGGTCGTCCCCACTCCCGCGTACCGGGCCAGCGCCCCCGCGTCCGGGTCCGCTCCGGACCGCACGTCCCACAGCGCGGCCCGTGCGCCGAGTCCGTTCGCCACGACGGCCGCGTGCATCCAGTGGGTGTCCGTGGTGACGTGCCCCGGCCGTACCCACTTGGCGATCCGTCCGGCGAAGTCCTCGCGTGCGAAGCCCTCGACGGTCCGCACGACGTACCCCTCCTGCCGCCCCGTCTCCACCCGCAGACGGCGCAGCGCGCGCTCGTCGAACAGCCCCCGCCACAGCACCCGCGGCGTCGGCACGCCGAGCGCCCGCAGGAACCGCACGGTCTCGTCCCAGCCGAGGCACCGGTCGTGCTCGTCCCACACGGAGAACCCGTAGAAGTAACCTTCCAGGTCGTTGTAGGGGATCGAGTGCCGCGCGTACATGTTCTCCCCGCACACCCGCCAGCCCGCCGGGATCCGCGCCCCGACCCGCCCCTGCAACGCCTTGACCCACGCTCTCGACGGGTGGTGCGCGGAGTCGACGGAGCGCGCGTGCAGTCCGTCGGCGTACAGCGTCGTGTTCTCCCCGTCGAGCTTCTCGGTGACGACGACCTCCCGCCCGGCGAGTCCGCTCAGCCCGCCGGCCCGCAGATCGTCCGCGGACATGCCTGGTGACCAGGGCAAATGAGGGGTTCGGGGGTAGGCGGCACGCATGCGGGCCACTATAGGAGCGCCGAATCGCCGCCCTCCATCGGATTTACCGGGCGCCGCCCTTCGACGGATGCACGCTCGGGTTCCACCCCGGTCGGGTACCCCTCCGGTCGCACCGGACGCGCGCACCGGGGGCGCCCGCCTCAGGGGCAGGGTGTCCCCGGTCCCCTGCGGAAACGGCCGGAACGGGTTTCGCGACGTCGACGGCTCTTACACGGCGAACAGGCGGGCCGCGTTGTCGTGGCACACCGCCCGCAGCCAGTCGTCGCCGAGGTCCAGGCGTTCCAGGGCGTGCAGCTGGTGGAGGTAGCGGTAGGGGATGCTCGGGAAGTCCGTGCCGAGCAGGATCCGGTCGCCGAGTGCGGCAAGCCGGGGCAGGGCCCTGCGGGGAAACGGGCTGAGCTTCTCGGCGAAGTCGGTGAACGCCATCGTGGTGTCCAGCCGCACCTCCTCGTACCGCTCCGCCAGGTCGAGGAAGTCCTCGTACTCGGGCATCCCCATGTGGGCGACGATCAGCCGCAGCCGGGGGTGCCGCGCCAGCACCCGCGCGATCGGCGCGGGTCCGGTGTGCTTGCCGGGCGCGGGCCCGGAGCCGCAGTGGATCACCACGGGGACCCCGGCCTCGGCGAGCAACGCCCAGGCCGGCCGCAGGAGTTCGTCCGTCGGGTCGTACGCTCCGACTTGGACGTGCGCCTTGAAGACGCGGGCGCCCGCCTCGACGGCCTCCCGGACGTACGTCTCGACGCCCGGCTCGGGATAGAGCGTGGCCGTGTGCAGACAGTCGGGGGTGCGGCGGGCGAAGTCGGCCCCCCAGCCGTTCAGCCACGGGGCCATGCCCGGCTTGTGGGGGTAGAGCATCGCAGTGAAGGCCCGCACGCCGAACTGCCGCAGCAGGGACGTCCGTTCCTCCTCGTCCCGGCGGTAGGCGATGGGCCATTCGAGCCCGCCCGTCAGCGGCCCGACCCCGTCGAAGTAGTCCCACACCTTGCGCAGGACGCGCTCGGGCATGAAGTGCGTGTGCACGTCGACCAGCCCGGGCAGTCCGAGCCGTCCCCAGAAGCGGCGGATCTCACCCGCCTCGTCGCCCGGCGGCACGTCGCTCAAGGCCCCTCGATGATCGTTCATGTCGCCCACGATCGCCCGGGGCGAGGCAGCCGGTCCACTCCTTCGCCCGAGGCGCCCATGAGGCGTCCGTCACCCGCGGCGCAACGGGAGCGGCGACCTCTCACACGGCGCGCTCCATGCACACCAGCCGGTCCCGCTCGTCCCAGGACTCGGTGACGGCGAAGCCGAACCGTTCGTACAGGGCGACGGCGCCGGTCCGCCAGTCCCACACCGACAGCCGAAGGGCGCCCACGCCGTTCTCCGCGGCATGCGCGAGCGCCGCCCGGAGCAGGCCGGACGCGACGCCCCGGCCGCGGGCCGCCGGGTCCGTCCAGAGTCGCTTGATCTCGGACCGTCCGTCGGCGGGGGCGGTCACCACCAGGCAGCCCACCGCGGTCCCCCGGTCCAGCGCGACGAGCACGACGTCGGCGGCGAACACCGTCTGCGGGTCGGCTATCTCCCTTCGGTAGCGCTCCGGCAGCGCGTCCACGTCGGCGACGGCCACGCCCTTCTCCGCCTCCGTCCGCAGGTGGTAGGCGGCGAGCAGCGCGGCCAGTCCGTCGTCCGTGGAACAGGTCCGGCCGGGGCGGCGGACGACCGAGACCTCGGGTCGATCAGTCATGGAGCCAGGATCACACGACGGCATCCGGCCACGCTCCCCCCTCGGGCCGCCTCAGACGTCGTCCGCCGCGGCCGGGTGCACGTACCCGCTCTCCTCGAAGGGGGTGAACCACGACCGGAACTCCAGAGGCTCGACGCCCGGGCCGGCGCCGGCGGCAGACCCGTCGCTGACGCCCAGGGCGTCGTCGTAGAGCCACTGGTGCTCCACGCCCTCGTACACATGGTCGGCGAACGCGTCGAGGGCCGCCGACACGTCGTCGTCCATGAGCCCGTACCGTTCCAGCGTCGTGGCCGTCTCGTTCAGGAGCAGCCGCAGGGCGAGTCCCTCGGCCACGCAGCCGATCCGCTGGAAGGAGCCGTCGGTGAAGCGGGCGGTCATGGCGATCAGGGTCACCAGGAAGCGGCGCGCGAAGCGGGCGTCGTACTGGAGGGCGTAACGGTCGGGAAGGTGTTCCAGGTGCCACAGCGGACCCTCGCACTCGGCGACGGCCGCGTCCTCCTGGGTCAGCACCTGGAGGTCTTCGAACAGCTCGCCCACCAGGGCGCCGGTCGTGTGGAGCAGGGCGCCCGCGGCGAGTCCGGCGGCTCCTCCCGCGCCCGCGCCAGAGGAGTCGGCCGCCCCGGCCGCTCCGAAGGCCGCGGGAGGGAACGACCGCAGGGCCTCGGCCAGCCTGAGCATCCGTGTGCGGACGGCCGCGGCCTCCGTCCTCGGCCCGGCGCCCGGCACCGTCCCTTCGCCCGACGAGCCGGCCGTGTGCCGCGCCCTGCGGACGGCCAGGTCCTCGGGCGGGGCGTCGGGGCCCTCGGCCGCGTCGAGGCTCTCCTTGGCGAGGTCCTGGTGCAGCTCGACCTCGCACCGCTCGATCGTCCAGTCGGCCAGCAGCGCGGAGCGCTCCAGCAGCTCGTCCACGAGCGCCTGCACGGTGTCCTCGGCGAACTCCAGGGCCGGAGCGTCCACGATCACTTTCAGCAGGGCGCCGCCGGGGTGGACGGCCACGATGGCGTCGAGCAGGGCGACCTCCACTCCTTCCGGTCCTTTGACGGACCGCACAGAGTCGAAGCCGTCCTCGATGAGCGCCACCGCGCCGGCGCGTTGCAGAGGGTCCATCTCCGGAGTGTCCTCCGGGATGCAGGTGTCCACGGTCACTACGTACGTCACGGGCCCGAGCCTGTCAGAGAGCCGCACCGCGCGGTGCACGGGCCGCCCCGAAGATCGGGCACGCTGTCGGACTGCGGTCAGTACCGCTCGCGGAACAGGGCCCGTTCGCCGCCGGACCAGCCGGTCGTGGCCGCCGCGGCGAGCCGGTCGGCGAAGCGCCGGTAGGCCGCGTACTGCTCGTCGGACAGGTCGGTGCGAGAGGTCGTCGCGCCCTGCGCGAGGGCCCGGGCGAGCACGTCGGTGTCGTCGTCGGGGGCGAGGGACAGGACCGCGACGGTCCGGTCCACCGTGCCCTTGTAGTCGCCCGGCGAGGGGACCGAGTGGACGTCGGCCGACCCGTCGGCGTGTCTCGTCACCACCAGCGACGGCATCGCCCTGGCCCCGGCGCGTATCGCCCGCCGTACGCGTGCGAGGGCTCGCAGGTCGTCCGTGGCGACGGTGACGGCGTGGAGCGGCACGAGCGCTCTGCCGTCGGGGCCGCGCAGGGTGCTGCGGCGGGCCGGGGCCGCGCGCTCGTCGTGCAGGAGGACCCGGTCGCGCAGGACCGGCGGGAGCGCGCGATGGACGCGGGCCCAGGCGTCGAGACAGGCTGGTGCGTTCAGCCCGGTCAGGCTCTCCAGACCGGGCGGCCAGGCGGGCGCGATGTCCTCGCCGACGCCGCGCCTGCGGATCGCCCAGGCCGCGTGATAGGGCGCGAGCAGCAGGTCGTGGGTCATGTAGAAGTCCCACAGCCACTCGGGGTCCTGCGGAAGCAGCCGGATCGTCGTGGCGGCTGCGCCGCCTTCGGAGCGGGCGGGAGGGCGGAGTGCGGTGGGCATGGTGGTCCTTCCGGAGGGCGCCGGCGCGGCGACATCCGCACGATATCGTCACTTCGACGATATCGCCAGCAGCCTCCCGTGCGAACAAGGGAAAGCAGCCGGAGGCGAGCGGAGGCGAACCGAATCGAGTGCGCACGAGCGCCACTGCTCGCCGAATGTTCCGGATATGGTGTTTTCATATGATCCATACCGATGGGGAGGTACCGCGGTGGAAGCCCCTCACCGGGCGGGCGCGGCGCCCGAGCAGCCCCAGGGAGCTGTCGGGTACGCGGGCGTACTGCGGGAGCTGCTTCCGATCGCGCTGTGGCGGGAGGACGCGGACGGCCGCGTCGTGGAGTGGTCGCTGGCCGCCCAGGACCTGCTCGGACATCGGCCCGAGGACGTCCTCGACCGGCCCGCGTCGGCCCTGCTGGTGCCCGAGGGCAACCGTGAGCTGGCCGACCACCTCACCCACCGCGTCCAGGGCGGGGAGACCGTGGTCGGCACGCTGTCGGTGCGCCATCGCGACGGCCACGAGGTCACCATGGAGATGTGGATCGTCCCCGCCGCCGACGCGCGCGGCCGGCCCGGAGCCCTGCTGATCGCCGTGGAGACCTCCCAGGTTCTGCGCATGCGCGATTCCCTCGCGGCCCTGGAGAGTCTCTTCAGCCAGTCGCCCATCGGCCTGGCCACCCTCGGCGCCGACCTGCGTTTCCTCAGGGTCAACGACGCCCTCGCCCGGATGAACGGCGCCTCCGCCGCCGAGCACCTCGGCAGACGGCTGACCGAGGTCGTGCCGGGCGTCAACGCCGTGGCGCTGGAGGCGACGATGCGGGAGGTGCTGGAGCGGGGCACGGCCGTCGTCGACGTACGCCGCACCGGGCGGACCCCCGCCGATCCCGACCACGAGCACACCTGGTCGTGCTCCTACGCCCCGCTGCTCGACGGCGGCGGCCGCACCCTGGGCGTGATCGCCTCCCTCATCGACATCACCGCGAGCCAGCAGGCGGAACGCGACGCCGAACGCGCACGCCAGCGCTTCGCGCTGCTGGCGGAGGTCGGCGCCCGCATCGGCACCACCCTGGACCTGCGGCAGACCTCCGAGGAGATCGTGCAGATGCTGGTGCCCCAGCTCGCCGACTCCGCCGACGTGCAGCTCCTCGAAGAGGTTCTGGCGCCCGACGAGTCCACCGCCGTCACCCGCGGCGTGGTCCGCCGGATGGCCGCCCGCTTCCCCGATCCCGCCGCCCCGACCGCGAAGCTCCGTCCGGGCATGACCTCGCGGCTCGCGGCCGGCTCCCTCTACGAACGCGTCATCGCCGACGGCCGGCCCACCAACCTGTACCGGTCCGACGTTCCGGCGCTGGTCACCGACCCCCGCGCCGACGAGCTGCGCGCCTACCTCATGAGCCTCGGGTCCGCGCGGCTGATCCCGCTCGTCGCCCGGGGCAAGGTCCTCGGGGCGATCGTGGTGACGCGGCTGCGCAGCCGTGAGCCCTTCGACGACCAGGACTGCGTGCTCATCGACGAGCTGGCGGCACGCGCCGCCCTCAACATCGACAACGCGCTCATGTACACCCGGCAGCGGGCGGCGGCGCTGACCCTGCAGCGCAGTCTGACCAACAGCGCGCTGCCCGACGTCCCCGGCCTCGAGCTCACGGGACGGTACCGGCCGGCGAGCGAGCACGACGTCGGCGGCGACTGGTACGACGTCATCGCGCTGCCCGACGGCCGGACCGGGCTCGTCATCGGCGACGTCATGGGACACGGCATCCATGCCGCGGCGGTGATGGGCCAGCTGCGCACGGCGGTGCGCACGCTCGCCCGGCACGACGTCGACCCGGCCCGCATGCTCCGGTCGCTGGACGCCGTCGTGGCCGACATGGGCGACGACCAGATGGCGACCTGCGTCTACGCCGTCCACGACCCCCGCGTCGGCGGATGCCTCGTCGCCCGGGCCGGTCACCCCCCGCCCGCCGTGGTGACGGACGACGGCGCGGTCGCCTTCCTCGGCGGCTTGCCGGGCACCCCGCTGGGCGCCGGTGGGCAGCAGTTCGAGGCGCAGGAGGTTCCGCTGCCGTCCGGCAGCCTGCTCGTCCTGTACACCGACGGTCTCATCGAAGCCCGGGACCGCGATCTCGACCAGGGGCTCGACCGGCTCGCCAGGGCGCTGCGGCGGCCGGGACAGCCCCTCCCGGCGCTCTGTGACGGCGTCCTCGCGCAGATGCTCCCGCAGCCCGCCGAGGACGACGTCGCGATACTGATGGCGCGTCCGCAGTGACCGGCCGGGCCCCGCCGCGGGCGACGACGCCCGTCACCTGTCCCCCACCGCCGGCGGGCGGTGACATCCACGACGCGTGTCCCCCACCGCCGGCGGGCGGTGACATCCACGACGCAAAGCCGGGTACCCGCACCTGCGGAGGTTGCTCATGTTCGAAGCCAGCGACATCCGTGACTGGCGAGGTCACGACGTGGTCGATCCCGACGGGCGCCGCATCGGCGTCCTGGAGTCGGTCTACGTGGACACCGGGACCGACCTGCCCAGTTTCGCCACGGTGACCGTCGGTCTGCCGACCCGTCGCCGCCTGGTGTTCGTCCCGCTCGCCGGGGCGACGGTCGGCCCCGGGCACCTGAAGGTGGCGTACGGCAAGAACGCGGTGAAGAACGCCCCGTCGATCGACGTCGACGGCGAGCTGCTCGCCCCGGACGAGCCGCAGGTCTTCGCCCACTACGAACTGGACTACCTGCCGGGCGCGGGCGGCGAACGCAGACTCGCACGCCGCTGAGAGGCGGGGAAGCCCGCCGACGCCCGCCGAAGCCGGCCGTGGGGAGAAACGATGAGCCTGTTCCTGTTCCTGATCCTCGTGGCCCTCGTCCTGGGCATCATCGGGTTCGCGGTCCACGGGTTGTTCTACCTGCTCGTCATCGGCGCCGTCGTGCTCCTCGCCGATCTCGCCTACGCCGTCGTACGGTTCCGTCGCGGCGGGACCGG
>NZ_JBEPBI010000266.1:0-10235 GCF_040299045.1 Streptomyces sp. NPDC001027 | reverse complement strand
CACCGCCGCGATCACCCGATCCAGAACCCAGTTCGACTGAACACGTCCACCGACCGGTATGCGGAAGCCTTCTAGGCTTCCGCGAGTGTAACGTCGCGGACGCGGACAAGCTGATCGCCTGGCTCGCCGAACACCTCGCGTGCAAGGAGCGCCAGCCGGAGCAGGTACGCGTGGAGCTGCTGGTTCGCGGGAATCGCGGCCTGAACCACTGCGACGGCCAGTTTGCGCAATTCCCAACGGAGTACTCCAGGGCTTCAGTCGGCAGTGATCACCCTGAATGATCGAGGCTGGTCAGAAAGCGGAGCACCGAATCCAAGCCCGGTGCCGCGGTGGTGGCCGACCTGACGTGCAAACCAGCGGACTCGGCGAGGAGGACGACTTCTCTGATGAGGCCCTCCGGATTGCGGGTATAGAGCTGCATTGTGTCACCGCGATGCTCGACCCTGCTCACCTCGGGCACCCGGCCGGCCGCCACGGCGACGGCGTCGGCGATCCCGTTGAGCTGGATGCTCACCACCGTCTGCAACCCCGACTCGGAACGCAGGATGTCGGGCGAGCCGATGGCCGTGATCTTCCCTCGGTTCATTATGGCGATTCGGCCGCACAGTTCCTGTGCCTCTTCCAGGTAGTGAGTGGTGAGCACGATAGTGGTGGTCTTGGTGGCGTGGATGGCACGCAACAGCTTCCACACCACCTGCCTGGCGTTGATGTCGACACCCGCTGTCGGCTCATCGAGGAAGAGCACCTTGGGTTGGTGCATCAGTGCTCGGGCGATCAGGGCACGCCGGCCCTGGCCGCCCGATACCCTCGTGATGGTTCTCGATGCGACGTCCGCAATGCCACACTCGCGGAGCAGGCGTGCGGCACGCCGCCTCGCGATGTGAGAGTCCAGCCCGAACATCCGCCCGTGGAACTCGAGATTTTCCGCCAGCGTTAGCTGCGGATCAAGGGTGTTGCGCTGCGGGACCACACTGATGGCTCGTTTAACTGCCACCGGACGGTGCTTGACACTGACGCCCGCCACGCGCATACGGCCATGGGTGGGCTTGATAGCAGCGGTCAGTAGGCCGATGAGCGTTGACTTGCCGGCCCCATTGCTGCCGAGTAGACCGAAGAACTCTCCTTGGTCGACCCGCAGATGCACCCCGTCCACCGCAGTGTGTGGCCCGGCCTTGCCCTGGTAGACCTTGGTGAGGCCCTTGGCCTCGATTGCAGGAGAGGATGGACCAGGCATTCGAGTATCTCCTCCGCGGACCCTGTGATCGGCTTCACCATGCATTGGTCTCGGCCAGAGACTCCGCGCCTCATCGATGTCTGGAGCAAGCCACACACCTCGATGTGCCACTTTGGTTCGGGGCTTCAGTGCGCCACGGTTTCGCTTCGTCCAAGGAGTAGAACGCGCCACCAGATCACCCCTTGCGGCGTGTCTGTGCCGCGCGAAGGTCGCGTCCTTCACTGTCTCATTGCAGCGTTGATCCTTCCAGGGTCAAATGTCCCGGGAGTCCAGTGATCGTGAACGTCGGTGGCCGCCCCACCAAAGACTCGTAGCATCCTGCCTTCGACGCCGGCGAACGCGTGGGTGGCGACGCCTGCACCTCTAGGGGGTGCGGATGAGCTGCTGGTCCTGCAGGTTTCGGCAACGGCTGAATCTGGGGGCCATGTCGACCGGGTGTGGCCATGGGAACGTCTAGACCTTCAGCCACCTGATGGGTAGTCACTGGACCGCAAAAATCACTGCACTCAGTGGGCTGCTGTCAGAACCGGCTCACCAGTGTGCGGTGATGGACGAGGGGTCTGAGTGTAGCGCCCGATCAGCGCGGTACCCGGAAGAGCATGCGGCACGCAGCGGGGCCAGGACCTCCGGGTCGAGGAGGTTCGCTGCCCCGACACGCGCCGGATCGACCTGGCTTGCAGCCGACGAGAGCCATTCCGGTGGCGCGGCCACCTCGAGAAACCCTGCCAGCCTGCGCAGGCTCGTCACCGGGTCCAACAGGAGTTGTTCGTAGCGCATCGCTGTCCAGATTCCGAAGGGCATCCTGGTCAGCTCGGCGGCTCCTGACCGAGTCATGGCCGACCACCGGGCACCGAACGCGGGCAGCGGGATATCACATTCCATGATCGACTTAGCGTCGAGGGTCAGATGCCTGGTAACCGGGCCGGGGGCGAGGGCTGCTCGTATGTTGGTACCCGCGGCTTCGACGAGGACCGGGATTCGGGTCCCGGCGTGTTTGCTCATCGATAGTGCGCAGTCCACCCCGTCGCGGCTGAGGTAGACGAAACGCGCCTCCGGGAACGCCCGGCGTAGTTCCGCCACGAAGGTGATCGATCCGCCAGTGCGCTCCACGACGACTGAGCGGCCAAGATGGGAGGCGAGCCAGGAGAACAGGTGACGGTAATGGTCGGCGACCTGCCGGGCCGGCCAGCGCGACACTCGAACTGCCAGCCGGTCATAGAGCGCATCCGGGGTGTCGGTCAGCGCCGGCAGGGTCATGTGACTGATGAACGGCACGCCGGCTTCCGGATCGAAGCGACCGGTTTCATACGGATACCGAAACTCCGGCAGGGCCAGACCGCCGCGGACCATGGCGTCCATCAGCGGTACAGGCTCCGCGATCTGCCGCCAGAATTCACGCCCGTCCAGGCGCCCGTCCAGTCGTCCCTTTATCGGGACGATGCCGAACAACTCACTGATACTCAGTACATCCGGATGCTCGTGCAGCAGCTGCGACAGCAGGGTTGAGCCGCAGCGCCCAGTATTGATCACAAATGTCAAGGCCATGATTCAGCTCCAGACCAATGTGTGTAGGTGAATGCGCGGTTGCCGGGTAGCCCAAGGGCCCGGGCCGGCTCCGCCGGAGTGCGCGTGCCTGGATGAACCCGGTAGTCGGGTCACGCGCCCAGCAGACTGAAGGTCTTGATGACCGTTGGTTGGGGACAGAACTGGTGGGCAGCGGCTATTGACGTCGCAATGCCCGCATCACCGGGGCGAATGACGTTGCCGCCCTCGACGGCACGGTGACAAGGGTGAATCCCCATCGGGCGTGGCGGGCCAGCAACTCCCGCGCGACCTGGTCGACCGTGCCGACAAGGTACGGCACCAACTGCGGCACCAATTGCGGTGGGCACCCCAGAGATCGGGCCAGGGCGTCGTTCACCGCAGCCGGGTCGCGGGTGACGAAACACCCCCACAGCAGGTGGTTCAGGCGCGGCGGAGTGATCCGGCCCGCCGCCCCGGCCCGTACCCAGTCCAACTGGGTATCGGCGTGGTCGGCGAGCATGCAAGTGTAGTCGGCGGGCCCGGCGGGGCCCAGTGGCGGTAGCACGCCGACGATGTCCGCCTCCCGCCCGGCTAGTTCCAGAATCCGGCGACGTGCCCCGCCCAGCAACAGCGGGGGTACGGGGCTGCCGTTGGTGGCGGCTGCCTCTGCCAGGACCTCCCGCACCGGCCGCAGCGCAGCCCGTAACCGCTCGACACGCGCAGCACCGGCTTTCATGGCTATTCCCGCCTGCTCGTAATCGGTGCGCAGCCAACCGGCTCCCAGGCCCACGACGGCGCGGCCTTCGGAGAGGGTATGGACGGTGGCCATCTCTTTGGCCAGTAGGACCGGATCGCGCAGGTCGCTGTTGAGTACATAGCTGCCCAGCCGAATCCGGGTGGTCAACCCAGCGGCCATGGCGAGTGCGGGCACCGCGGCCAGCCGCAGATGCAGATGGTCGGTGACCAGAAGGGTGTCGTAGCCGAGATCCTCGCAGCTGCGCACCACAGCGGACCAGTCCTTTGCGCTGTGGTTCGGCTCCACGACAACAGCGAACTCAAATGATGGAGGGTTGATCACTTCTGCTCTCTCCTGCATCATCCTCGATCCACCCGCGTTTGTTATCGGCCTGTGGGCAGATAAACCGGAAGAGTTTCTAGAGTGTCTGGACGGACTCGAAATTCCAGCTCTCTGGCATATTGCCTGGAAACTCCCGGTGCTGCCGGAATGCCTTTTATTGCCGGGCCCTCATGCTGAAACGGGTCATTCCGACGACGGTAGTCAGGGTCGCGCCAGCACCGATCGACCAGAGCAGGACGTATCCAGGTAGGTGATCGAGCTGGGGGGTGATGGCGAAGCGGGTGGCCTCGGTGACGTAGACGACGGGGTTGGCCAGTACGCCGTACTTCAGCCACGGGATGGGGCCAAGCGATGACCACGGATAGTAGATGCATCCGAGCATGATCATGATGGGCAGGATGTAGGGCGCCACGTTGGATGCCTTGGCGGGGTTAACGGTAGCGCCGATTGCGACGCCCAGCGCGGCGAACAGGACGCCGGCGCCGACGACGGCACACAGGAGAAGGGGCCATCGGGTCAGGTCGAGTGAGGGTGATGCGCCAGGGGCGTGCACGAAAGTGACGATCGGCAGGGTGACGCATGCGGAGAAGGCTCCGTGCAGGGTGCCGTCGATGATCCTGGCCAGGGCTACGAGCGGTACTGGTAGCGGGGCCATGAGTGTTTGGTCGATCCGGCGCAGTGGTCCGAAGTCGTAGCTCATGGCGGTGAGAGTGGTGGTCAATGCCTGGTTGCAGATACCGATCGCGACTAGGCCCGGTGCCAGGACCGTGGCGTATTGAGCAGTGATACCGAGGCTTTGGCCCTGGAGCTGGGGAAGGACGAAGTCGAAAACGAAGACAGTGGACAGCGTGATTGTCGCGATCCTTGCCACGAACCTCGCCGCTTCCTTGCGGAGTTGACGGATATCGTGTAACACAAGCACGAGAAATGGCTGCCAGACAGTGAGATTTACTTCTTTTTTCCGGTTCATTGTCAGCGACATGTCTTTCCGTCTTCGGTTGTGGCTGCCGCCCGCGACGGCCGATATGTAAGTTTGGCTATTGCAAGGTTGTCACCGCGCCAATCAAGGCTGGCTTACCGGCCCATCGCTGCTTGCAGGAACGGGAATTCTCCGTGCTCGACCGTAGTGAAATACCTGTCGACAGGTGGGTGTGCTGGCTTCGCCCGGTACCGGCGGCGCCATGGAGTGAACCGCCCCGCCCCGCCCCGCACCTGCCACTGTCCGTGGACAGCATCCTGAACTGATCGACCACACCGCTGAGAAGACCCGCCACCTGCTCTCCAGGCCATCTGGCACGTGCCACACGGCCGTGACCGACTCTCGGCCCATGTGGCACCTGGGCCCACCCACCAAGCCGTCGCCCTACGGATCCGCTGCGGACAACGCCAACGCCGAGCTCACGCCCCTTTGCCGTACCAGGCAGGTCACGAACGGATCCTGAATGTGGAGGACCGCACCTGCCCTCTTCACCATCCGTGTTCACCGCAGTGCCCCATGTGTTCAGGAAGGGTTTCGTCCAGGACTTCATTTGAGGTTCTTCTGCCCGACGTGCCACGCTGGAGCGCGCTGGTGCCATGCTCACCCTCGGAGCGAACATCCGAGGGTGAGCATGGTGAGCGCGATAACCGCGACGGTGGTGCGGAAGCCGAACCTCAGCCGGCCACCAGGCGACTCTGGTGTCAGTTGATTCGATCAGCTCGTTCGACAGTCGCTCCACGACGGCGTTGGCGATCGGGTCGCGGTGTCGACGGTGTCATCTCCCAGCCGCCTCTCCGCCGTGTTCTGTTGCGGATGAGGACGAATTCGCTGCCTGATCAGGCGCTGAACGCCCGCGTGCTGGGCCTCGGCTTGGGCCGCGCGGCTGGGATCACCCTCCGTCGCGGGCCGCAGCAATCGCGCCTTCGGCAACCAGGCCAGCGGCAGTAACGCCACCGATGACTCCGCCAACCGCCCCGGCCAGGGCGACGGTGTTGTCTGCTGCCGCCCGCGCAGTCGCAGCAACAGCCCCACCCACCACATCTGCGTCCACTGCTGCTACCCCTCCGGTTTCAGCTGCAGCGACAGCGACATCTTCTACCGCGGCCTGAGCGGCCTCCGCCGTGGCGGTGGCGCCACCGACCGCCTCCGCGTCCGCCACTGCCGTCGCTGCCCCGCCGATCTCAACGGCACCGGCGGCGGCGGCGCCAGCGGCCTCCGCCTCTACCACCGCCCCAGCTGCCGCGGTAACCTCCACGACACAGTTGATCGGGTCGGCTGCTGAGATGAACCCGAACCGGTTGATCATTGACCGATTGGCGTACTCGGACGCCCTGGTGGGCTCCAGTAGATACATTTCTGCTGTCCCTTCTTTCGCTGGCTATTTCTCCGACGGTGCTTCCCGTCGGGTCTCTGGGGCGTCGCGCACGACGCCGCTGAACAGTGGACTGTGGTGGTCAGACGGGATGGGGTACCCCACCTGCCCATGGCCCCTGGTTTGAGAATCCGGCTCGTGACGGCAGCCCCGTCATGTTCCCCGCTTCGGTGATGCCGCGGGGCGGACGGGCAGTTCGCAGGCTGCGGTGGAGCCGGGCATGCGGTGCCGGTTGGCGGCCACCTTCCGGTAGGTGAAGGCGGCGAGGGCCCGTATGACGGGCAGGCGCAGCACGCGGCCGATCAGCCGCCATGGAAGGGTTCCGTAGGCCACCGCGAGGGCGAGCGCTGTGGAGCCCCCGTGGATACCGTCCCCGCAGACGAGGATGATCTCGCGTTCGAGTCGTTCTTGGGCGACGGGGAGTGGATGCGGGTCGAGGCTTTGCCAGGCGACGGTCTGGGTACGGCCGAGAGCGTTGTGGTTGTGCAGCCATCGCAGGATCCGGCGGCAGAATCCGCAGTCGTCGTCGTAGAGCAGCACAGGGAGGTGGCCGGAAAGCGTGGCCTGGCCAGGAGAGGTCATGATCGTTCTTCCGTGGCCGCTGCCGGATGCGGGACGTGTTCGGCAGCGATGTCTCCGGTGGCCAGATCATGCATCTCGGAGACGAAGGTGATCTGCGGTGCTATCTGTGGTTCGTGGGCGGCGATTTGGCAAACTGCGAACTGGACGTCGGCGGCGGTGTTGCCGTGGGGAGCCTGATTCCGTGCCACGTGTAGCAGGAGCCTGTAGCCCATCGTCTTGGGCAGGACGCCGGCGCTCACGACGTCGCCACCCGTCCGGTAGAGCTCGCGGATCGCATCGGCAACGGCTTTCTCAGCCCGGCGGAACGGAGCCCAGAACGTGTGGGTCGGACTGCGTTCCTCGGAGACGACCATTTGGTTCCATTCAGTGAGGGAGCCGTCACGGTGCCGGTGGCGGATCAGCAGGGCCAAGTCATGCATGGCCGGGGTGGGGCCGAAGAACCGGTAGTTGGGTATCGTCAGGCCGAATCTGCCGAACTTGTAGAGCAGTTCCTGGGACTGGTTCAGGTTGCGCAGCACGGTCAAGGTCCCCCACGCAGCGAAGATGGAATACAGCGCGGTCCGCGACGCGACGCGGGTCACCCGGGCAGGGAGCAGCGGGCCTTCGCGGAGGGCTGCGTTGCAGGTCACGGCCGGTCTCCTTGCAGCGCTGGCTGTGTCGTGGCCGGGGACAGGCGGTCGATAACCCAGGCGATGGCGTCGGTGACCTGGTCCGCGAACGGCTCGTGGGTCAGTAGCGTCCGGTGGTCGGCACCGCGCACGACCAACCGTTTACTCACCTGGGACAGGTCGGCCAGTTCCTGGTGGAGCTGGTTCATGACCGGGTCGCTGATGAGGGACTGCTGCGCGCTGACGACCGCTACCGGCCGCGTGCCCAGCGTTGTCAGTTCGGTGGCGCGGGCGGTCCACTCACGCTCACCTAAGTCGAGTTCGCTGCGGGCACCTCGAAGATTGCTGGGTCTGAACGCCATCGCGCTGGTCATCGGACCCACGTCCTCAGGCAGCCGGTGCAGTGGCGCGACGTTGTTCCACGACGGGCGCATGCCCAGTCGGCCGCGCACGATCATCTGGTCGACGTCGTCGCGGAGCCGTTCCAGCGCGGCAGCCTGCGCCGGCGATCGCACATACTGCGCGGGGTGGGCCGAGTCGACGAACACCATGCCGCCGACCAGGTCCGGGAAGCGGTGGGCAAAGGCCCGGATGAGCAGCCCGCCCACCGAATGGCCGACCAGGATGAACGGCGCGTACGCGGCCACTGACCGAATCGTCGCGCGCAGCCTCTCCGGGTGTGCCACACCGTCGGACCGGCGTTGCGGGGGACTCCACCCGGTTCCGGGCCGGTCGTAGGCGATCGAGGCGAACCCGGTCGGCAGCTTTCGCTGGATCCACGCCCATGTCGTCGCCGGATAGCCAAGGCCGTTCTCGAACACCACCGTCGGGCCGCCACCTACACGGGTGATCACATGGAGCCCACTGCCGGCCATCCGCCCCGGCACCCGAGTGGTAGGGCCCCTCAATTCGCGAATCGCGATCTTCGCGGTGACCACGGCCAGGGTGCCGCCGATCAGCAGATTCTCGACACATTCCGCGGTACCCCACTGCCGGGACCACTCCGGCAGCCGACTCCACGAGACCTGCATCACCGCGCCCCCGACCCGAGCTGACCAGAGGCCGCCTGTCCCATCCCGCGGGACATATACGCCACCGCCGGGTAGCTGCCGGTGAACCCCCAGACGAACCGGTTCAACCCCATGAACCGGCCGTTGGCCAGGTGGAACACCGTCGATGAGGCCAGCATCGCCCGGGCGACCGGTTTCGGCGCGACCAGAACCAGGGGGAAGGACAACTCCCCGAGAATCACCATCCACGCCATCAACACCCGAATCGTCGGATACCTTTTCGTCAACTCGTACAGCCACCCGTCACCGTACGTACCCGTGCGCATGATCCCCGTGATTGCCCGGCCGCTGCGCCATTGCGGCGAGGCCACCTTCACTGCGCCCGACACGGCATAAGACAGACACGTCTGGAACGAGAGGTACTTCAGGCATACCCGCTGCGCACGAGCATCGTTCGGGAACAGCCGGGCCAGGAACGCGGTGGCCAGACCCACGTATGAATGGTGATCCGAACCATCACCACCGTAGTGCGTGTGGACGTTGCTCAGACTGGCGGCGGCCACCAGCACACCGTCCAGCAGCATCCGCTCTGTCGGCCCCGGTCGGCCCAGCAGCAGCCGTGCCGCGGCCAGGCCACGCACCGCGGGTATGCCCATTACCGCCGGATAGCTGAACAACTGATCCAGGACTTGAGTCTTCCAAGGGCTCCGATCGGGAAACTGTTCCCGCAACATCTCCCAGGAGAAAACGCCGTTGTCCCGGTTCTCGGAGCTGCGGGACAACTCCTCCAAAGCCCCGATGAGAACACACACCGCATTCAACCGCTCCACCGCCGGTATCACCGGCTCTGGCCCGGACCTCACATGGATTTCCTCGAAGGTTCGGGTCTTCTCGCAGACCTTTTTCCACACGTTCAAGCGCCACCTCCACAAAACAGGGACAAGAAAGGAATTCGTGACACTCCACGACTCAACGTGTTCTCAACCAAAAATGGAGGAAATGGTGAACCGGACTGAATCGTGCTGTGTAGTTTGAGTATCGGTATCCGAGCCGTTCGCCACCAGGGTCAAATGTCCCGGGTCGGGTCGCGCGGAGGGAGTGTCATGAATCAATCGGCTATCCGAAGTCGTCGGGAAACGGGCATCCCAAAGGCGCATCGATCGACAAACGGGCAGCGCCTACCCGTGCCGTCGAGCCCTCAACCGCATTGTTCAGGAGATCTTCACTCCGGAAAACGGGCACGTTCGGTCATGAACTGCCTCTACCTATCCGGGCTAACAACGGCTAACGCAATGAGGTGGATCGGCACTGGCTGCCGTGTCCGCGGTGAGAGTTGAGCGTTCGGTGCGGCGTGGGGACGTCGCCGTGGATCGTGTCGGATGCGCTATGGGATCGCCTGGAGCCGCTGCTGCCGCAGCGTGAGCGTCGCTTTCGGTATCGGGCCGCAAGCCGTTGCCGGACCGGGAGGTGTTGTGCGGGATCCTGTACGTGCTGCACACCGGGATCCAGTGGGAGTACCTGCTCCAGGAGCTGGGCTTCGGCTCGGGCATGACGTGCTGGCGACGTCTTCGGGACTTGAGCGAGGCCGGTGTGTGGCAGCGGCTGCACGAGGTTCTGCTCGCCGAGATGAATGCGGCGGCGAAGCTCGACTGGTCGCGCTGCGTGGTCGACTCCTCCCACGTCCGGGCGTTAAAAGGGGGCAGCACACGGGCCCGTCGCCGGGCGACCGGCGACGGGCCGGCTCGAAGCAGCAAGATCAACCAACAGCACGGCACCCCGCACGCGATACAGCTGACCCGCCGCAACCCCAACGACGGCACCCCGCACAAGCCCAGGCTCGATGCGATC
>NZ_JBEPBI010000265.1:0-10268 GCF_040299045.1 Streptomyces sp. NPDC001027 | reverse complement strand
GTCGTCGGCGCCGTCGGCGCCCTCGACGGACTGCATCGTCCACACGCCGGGCACGGCCGCGCTCGACCAGCGGCCGCCGACCGGCGCGTCCGGAGCGGGCAGCAACTGGAAACGCCAGTCGCCGTCCAGGGAGTGTGCTCCGCAGCGCCGGTCGACGGCGTTCATGGGCAGCCGGCCCCAGGAGGTCAGCTCGGGCGCCGACCAGGGCCGCAGCGCCAGCAGCGGGTCCGTCACTTGACGGCTCCCTTGGCGAGGTCCCCGATGATCTGGCGGGCGCCGAGCGCGAACACGATCAGCAGGGGGACGAGGGCGAGCAGGGCGCCGGTCATGACCATTCCGTAGTCCGTCGTTCCGTGAGTGCCGTTGAGCTGTGACAGCGCCACCTGGAGGGTGACGTTGTCCGGGTCGGTGAGGGCGATCAGCGGCCAGGCGTAGTCGTTCCACTGGCCCATGAAGGTGAAGATGCCGAGGAAGGCCAGGCCCGGCCGGACCACGGGCAGCGCCACGTGCCAGTACTGGCGCAGGAAGTGCGCGCCGTCGATGCGGGACGCGTCGAGGAGTTCGTCGTGGATGGCGCCGGTCATGTACTGGCGCATCCAGAAGATGCCGAAGGCGTTGGCGGCCGCCGGCACGATCAGCGCCGTCATCGACCCGATCCAGCCGAGCCCCGCCATGATGACGAACTGCGGGATGGCCTGGAGCTGCGCCGGCACCATGAAGATGAACATGAGCAGCACGAACAGCAGGCGCTTGGCCGGGAAGTCGAACTTGGCGAAGACGAAGGCGGCCAGCGAGTCGAAGAACAGGACCAGGAAGGTCACCGACCCCGCGACCAGCAACGAGTTGAGCATCGACCCGAAGAAGTCGACGGTGTCGAAGAGGCTGCGCAGGTTCTCCAGGAAGTGCGTGCCCGGCAGCAGCTTGGGCGGGTAGGAGAAGATCTCCGACGTGGTGTGCGTCGACATGATCACGGCCCAGTAGAACGGGAAGGCCGAGAGCAGGACGCCGACGACGAGGACGGCGTGCAGCGCGATCCCTGTGCGGCGGGATCCGTCGATTCCGCGGGTGTGCCGGGTGTGCCGGGTGGTCCGGTTGGATGCCATGGTGTGCGGGCCTCCCTAGCCTTCGCCGCGGCGCTGCACCAGCCGCCAGTTGATGATCGAGAAGAGGACGACGACGAGGAAGATGCCCCACGCCACGGCGGCGCCGTAGCCGAAGTCGTTGTTGTCGAAGGTCTGCTGGAAGAAGTAGAGGACCATGGTCCGGCCGGCGTGGCCCGGACCGCCCGAGAACGTCGAGTCGTTCGAGGTGTTCTGCAGCAGGACCTGGGGTTCGGAGAAGCTCTGCAGACCGGTGACCGTCGACACGACGAGCACGAACAGCAGCACCGGACGCATCATCGGCAGGGTGATCCGGAAGAAGGTCTGCACGGGACCGGCGCCGTCCATGCGCGCCGCCTCGTACAGCTCGCCGGGGACGGTCTGCAGGCCGGCCAGGAAGATGATCGCGTTGTAGCCGGTCCACTGCCAGGTCATCAGCGTCGCGACGGCGATCCGGATGCCCCACGGGGTGTTCAGCCAGGCGATCTGGTCGAAGCCGACGGCCTGCAGAAAGGCGTTCACCAGGCCGAAGTTGGTGGAGAACACCGAGCCGAAGACGATCGCGATCGCCACCACCGAGGTGACGTTCGGCAGGAAGTAGGCGACCCGGTAGAGGGTCTTGAAGCGGACGGCCGAGTTGAGCATCACGGCCGTCACCATCGCCAGGAAGATCATGGGGAAGGTGGCCAGCGCCCAGATGACGATCGTGGTCCCGATCGAGGACCAGAACTGCGTGTCGCCGAGCAGGTAGCGGTACTGCGACAGCCCGGCCCACTCCATCGGGCCGAGGCCGTCCCACCGGTGGAAGGACAGGTAGAGCGAGAAGCCGACCGGGATCAGGCCGAAGCAGAGGAACAGCAGGTAGAAGGGGGAGATCGCGGCGTAGAGGTGCCAGTGCTTGCGCCACCCCGTACGGGGCCGGACGGCGGGCGTGGGCGTCACGACGGCCGGGGGCCGTTCGACGGCGGGGAGCGTGGCCATCAGACGCTCACCCCCAGGTGCTTCGCGATGCGCCGGCAGGTGCTCATGGCGTCACTCCAGGCTTGCTCCGGGTCCTTGCCGAGGACGCCGACGTTCTTGATCTCGTCCTTGATGGGCTGTCCGAGCGCCACGTCGAAGGGGCTGTTGTAGGCGACGGAGATCTTCTGCGCGGCCGGCCCGAAGACGTCCATCGTGACCTGCCCGCCGAAGAACTCGTCGGGCTCGCGCACCTGCTTCAGGCCGTACGACGCGGGGGTGGAGGGGAAGAGCCCCGCGTCCAGGAACCCCTGCGCCTGGTTGCCCGCGTCGAGCATCCAGCTGATGATCTGGAACGCCTGCTCGGGCTCGCGGCACGCCTTGGTGACCGACAGGAACGAACCGCCGTTGTTCGCGGGCCGCACCGGCATGTCGGCCACCCGCCAGCGGCCCTTGGTCTTCGGCACGCCGGTCTTGAGGTCGTTGGTGGCCCAGGAGGCGCCGAGCTGGCTGGGCAGCTTGCCGTCCTCCACCGCCGACAGCTGGTCCGGGGTCCCGCTGACCAGGTTGGAGACGATCTTGCGCTGCTTGGCCTCGACGGCGAGCGCCCAGGCGCGCCGCACATGCTCCTGGTCGCCGATGAAGTGGCGGTCCTTGTCCACGTAGCGTGCGCTGCCCTGCTGCACCGCGTTCTCGAAGACGCTGTTGACGTCGGTCAGCAGCGAGGTCCCCGGGAGCCGCTTGCGCAGTCGCTCGCCGGCCGCGAAGAACTTCTCCCAGGTGTCGAGCTCGCGGGAGACATCGGCGGGCTCGTAGGGCAGGCCCGCCTTCTGGAAGACCGCGTACTGGTAGAGGTGGGCGACCGGGCCGCAGTCGATCGGGAAGCCGACCAGGGAGCCGTCGTCGGCGACGCCCTGCTCCCACTTCCACGGCAGGTACTGGCTCTTGAACTTCTCCGCGCCCAGCGTGCGCAGGTCCACGAACTGGTCGGCGTCGGGCAGGTAGGACGCCATGTCCTCGCCCTTGAGCCCCGCGATGTCGGGGATGTGGGCGCGGCCGGCCAGCGTGGTGATCAGCTTGGAGCGGTAGTAGCCGCCGATCTTGATCGCCTGGAGGTCGACCGCGCTGTCGTAGCGGGACCTGGCGTTCTTGACGACGGTGTCGCCGAGGCCGCCGTCCCAGTACCACAGGACCATGTTCCGGCCGGTGGAGCCGGTCGGGACGGCGCAGCCGGCCGTCAGGCCGCCGAGCGCCGTGGCGGCCGTGCCGGCCAGGCCCGCGCGCAGCAGGCCTCTTCGTGAGAGCCGCACAGCTCCCACCGCCTTTCGGATCTGTTCGCGTCTTCGCAGACGGGGTGCCGTTCGAGGGGCATGCGTGGGGGGCGTCCGTCCGGCTCAGGGCCGCAGGACGGGCGGGGTGACCGGGGCGTGCCGTACGGGCGGGCCCACGTCCGCCGGGATGCGGTCGGCGAGGAAGCCGTACGCCCGCTTCAGGTCGGGGTCGGTCAGGGAGCGGTGCCAGCGCCGCACGCCGTACCAGCCGGGCGCGGCGAGTGCGCCGCCGTGGCGCTGTACGGACAGTCCGGCGGCGAGGACGGCGAACCGCAGCCGCTCCTCCAGCGGCCAGCCGCCGAGCGAGGCCGCCACGAAGCTCGCGCCGAACACGTCGCCGGCGCCGGTCGCGTCCAGGACGTCGACGTCCAGGGCGGGGACCTCCGCGAACTCGCCGGTGCTCTGGTCGACCGCGACGGCGCCGTGCGCGCCCCGGGTGACCACGGCCACCGGCACCAGCTCGGCGAGCGTGCCGAGCGCGGCGAGCGCGCTGTCGGTGCGGGTGTACGCCATCGCCTCGGTCTCGTTGGGGAGGAAGGCGTGGCACAGGGCCAGCTGGTCCAACAGACCGGCGGACCACTGCCGGGTGGGGTCCCAGCCGACGTCGGCGTAGACCCGGGTGCCGTTCGCGGCCGCCTTGGCGAGCCAGCCGCGCGGTTCGGCCTCGAGGTGCACGAGGGCCGTGCGTGCCTCGGGCGGGTCGCCCATCAGCGCGTCCTGCGAGTACGGCGGCTCCTGGCCGTGGGTGACGAGGGCCCGGTCGAAGGCGGGTGCTCCGCCGCTCGGGGCGCCGGGTCCGGGGAGGGCGAGGGCGACGGTGACGGGGGTGTGCCAGCCGTCGGCGGTGCGGGACAGGGCGAGGTCGACGCCTTCCTGGCCGGCGAGGACCTCCCGGCAGTGGGCGCCGTAGAAGTCGTCGCCGAAGACCGTGGCGAGCGAGGTCCGCAGGCCGAAGCGGGACGCCGCCACCGCGAGGTTGGCGATGCCGCCGGGGCCGCAGCCCATGCCGTCGGTCCAGATCTCCTCGCCCGCCGTCGGCGCTCGGCCGAGGCCTGTGAGGACGAGGTCGTAGAAGAGCAGCCCGGTGAGCACAACGTCGGGCCGGTCGTCGTCCACCGCGCATCCTCTCGTCAGAACTCTTCATTTCGGTGACCGGAATCGTGCGCCCCTCCGCGAGATTGGTCAATACCTCAGCAGAAGTGAGCATGGATTTGATTGAAGATGACGAGTAGTGTTCACGTCGTGCTGGCAGAACGACGACATCAACTCATCCTGCGGGCCCTGCGCGCCGGGGGCCCCGCGGCCGTGACCGATCTCTCCGAGGAGCTGGGTGTGAGCCCGGCCACGATCAGGCGCGACCTGGTCAAGCTCGAGGAGGACGGCCTGCTGACCCGGGTGCACGGCGGGGCCGTCGCGGAGGAGGGAGACCAGCCCTTCGCCGAGGTGGCCGAGGTGCGCGTGGCCGAGAAGGACGCGATAGCGGCCCGGGCCGCGGCGATGGTCGCGGACGGCCAGACGGTGCTGCTCGACATCGGCACCACCGCCTACCGGCTGGCCCGGCAGCTGCACGGCCGCAGACTCACCGTGATCACCAGCAACCTGGTGGTCTACGAGGAGCTCGCCGACGACGAGGGCATCGAGCTGGTGCTCCTCGGCGGCATGGTCCGCCGCGAGTACCGTTCGCTGGTGGGCTTCCTCACCGAGGACAACCTGCGCCAGCTGCACGCCGACTGGCTCTTCCTCGGCACCAGCGGAGTGCGCCCGGGCGGGCAGGTGATGGACACGACGGTCGTCGAGGTGCCGGTCAAACGGGCCATGATCAAGGCCGGCGGCAAGGTCGTCCTGCTCGCCGACGCGGCGAAGTTCCCGGGCACGGGCATGGCGAGGGTCTGCGGTCCCGAGGACCTGGACGTGGTGGTGACGAACGGGCCGGTCGACCCGGCGACCCGGTCCTCGTTCGAGGAGGCGGGCGTCGAGGTGGTCCTGGCAGGAAAGGTGCAGGCGTGAAACTGACGATTCTGGGCGGCGGCGGGTTCCGGGTGCCGCTCGTGTACGGCGCGCTGTTGACGGACCGCGGCGAGGGGCGCGTCACGGACGTCGTCCTGTACGACCTGGACGGCGGCCGGCTGCGGGCGGTCGCCCGGGTGCTGGCCGAACAGGCCGCCGCCGTGCCCGACGCCCCCCGCGTGACCGCCACCACCGACCTCGACGAGGCTCTGCGCGGCGCCGACTTCGTCTTCTCCGCGATCCGCGTCGGCGGCCTCGAGGGACGCGCGAACGACGAGCGGGTGGCCCTCGCGGAGGGGGTCCTCGGCCAGGAGACGGTCGGCGCCGGAGGCATCGCCTACGGCCTGCGGACCGTCCCCGTCGCCGTCGACATCGCCCGCCGGGCGGCCCGTCTCGCCCCCGACGCCTGGGTCATCAACTTCACCAACCCGGCGGGGCTCGTCACCGAGGCCATGTCCCGCCACCTCGGCGACCGCGTCATCGGCATCTGCGACTCCCCGGTCGGCCTCGGCCGCCGTATCGCCCGGGTCCTCGGCGCCGACCCGAACCAGGCGTGGATCGACTACGTCGGCCTCAACCACCTCGGCTGGGTCCGCGGCCTGCGCGTCGCCGGACGCGACCAGCTGCCGCGGCTGCTCGCCGACCCCGACCTGCTCGGCTCCTTCGAGGAGGGCAAGCTCTTCGGCGTCGACTGGCTGCAGTCCCTCGGCGCGATCCCCAACGAGTACCTGCACTACTACTACTTCAACCGCGAGGCCGTCCGGGCCTACCAGCAGGCCGAGAAGACCCGCGGCGCGTTCCTCGCCGACCAGCAGTCCCGCTTCTACGAGGAGATGAGGGACCCGGGCGCGGCGGCCCTGACGGCCTGGGACCGCACCCGCGCCGAGCGCGAGGCCACCTACATGGCCGAGAACCGGGAGACCGCCGGCGCCGGCGAGCGCGACGCCGACGATCTCTCCGGCGGCTACGAGAAGGTCGCCCTGGCCCTGATGCGGGCCATCGCCCGCGACGAGCGCACCACGCTGATCCTCAACGTGCGCAACCAGGGCGTGCTCTCGGTGCTCGACGCGGACGCCGTCATCGAGGTGCCCTGCCTCGTGGACGCCGGCGGCGCGCACCCGGTGGCCGTCGCCCCGCTGCCCGAGCACGCCACCGGACTGGTCTGCGCGGTGAAGGGCGTCGAGCGCGAGGTGCTGGCCGCCGCCGAGTCCGGTTCCCGGGCGACGGCCGTCAAGGCGTTCGCGCTGCATCCGCTGGTCGACTCGGTGAACGTCGCCCGCAGGCTGGTCGAGGCCTACGCCGACGTCCATCCGGGGCTGGCGTACCTTAAGTAGCCTCAGCGGGGGAAAGCGCTTTCCCCCGCTGGGTCCAGCACCCGGCCTCAGGCCTCCCGCACTTCGTGGTCCCCCTCTGGAGATTCCCCATGCATGACGAACGCCGCCGCATCGAGGAGCGCGTCGAACGCGTCCACAACCAGCGCGTCAAGCCCGCCGTCTACGCGGCCACCGTGCCCCTCGAGGTCGAGGCCTGGCAGGCGCCGGGGGAGCCCGTGCCCTTCGAGGAGGCCGCGGCCGCCGCCTACGAGCCCTTCGCCATGGACACCCCGTGGGGACCGCCCTGGGGCACCACCTGGTTCCGGATGCGCGGCCGGGTGCCCGCCGAGTGGGCCGGCCGGCGCGTCGAGGCCGTCATCGACCTCGGCTTCGTCGGCGACTGGCCCGGCAACCAGGCCGAGGCCCTCGTCCACCGCACCGACGGGACGCCGCTGAAGGCCGTCAACCCGCTCAACCAGTACGTGCCGATCGGCAACCCGGCGACGGGCGGCGAGAGCGTCGACTACCTCGTCGAGGCGGCCTCCAACCCCGACATCCTGGCGAACGACTTCGCCGCGCCGACCCAGCTCGGCGACGTGCTGACCGCCGGCGACCGACCGCTGTACACCTTCCGCCGCGCCGACCTCGCCATCCTCGACGAGCAGGTCTGGCACCTCGACCTCGACCTCCAGGTGCTGCGCGGCCTGATGGTCCACCTCGCCGAGCACGAACCGCGCCGCCACGAGATCATGCACGCCCTGGACCGGGCCATGGACGCCCTCGACCTGGACGACGTCTCCGGCAGCGCCGCCGCCGTCCGCGAGGTGCTGGCCCCGGTCCTGGCCCGGCCCGCGCACGCCAGCGCCCACACCGTCTCCGGCGTCGGCCACGCGCACATCGACTCCGCCTGGCTGTGGCCGATCCGCGAGACCAAGCGCAAGACCTCCCGCACCTTCTCCAACGTCACCGCGCTCGCCGACGAGTACGAGGACTTCGTCTTCGCCTGCTCCCAGGCCCAGCAGTACGAGTGGGTGCGCGACAACTACCCGCACGTGTGGGCGCGCATCCAGGAGTCCGTGAAGAAGGGACAGTGGGTCCCGGTCGGCGGCATGTGGGTGGAGTCCGACGGCAACCTGCCCGGCGGCGAGGCCATCGCCCGACAGCTCATCCACGGCAAGCGGTTCTTCATCGAGCACTTCGGCGTCGAGACCAAGGGCGTCTGGCTGCCGGACTCCTTCGGCTACAACGCCGCCTACCCGCAGCTCGCCAAGCTCGCCGGCAACGACTGGTTCCTCACCCAGAAGATCTCCTGGAACCAGACCAACAAGTTCCCCCACCACACCTTCTGGTGGGAGGGCATCGACGGCACCCGCATCTTCACCCACTTCCCGCCGGTCGACACCTACAACGCCCGCTTCAGCGGCGAGGAGATGGACCGCGCGGTGCGCAACTACTCCGAGAAGGGCGGCGGCACGCGTTCCCTCGCCCCCTTCGGCTGGGGCGACGGCGGCGGCGGCCCCACCCGCGAGATCATGGAACGGGCCCGTCGGCTCGCCGACCTCGAAGGCTCGCCGAAGGTCGTCATCGAGCACCCCGACGACTTCTTCGCCCAGGCCCGCGCCGAGTACCCGGACGCCCCCGTGTGGGTGGGCGAGCTCTACCTGGAGCTGCACCGCGCCACCTACACCACGCAGGCGCGCAGCAAGCAGGGCAACCGTCGGTCCGAACACCGCCTGCGCGAGGCGGAGTTGTGGGCGACCACGGCCGCGCTGCACGCGCCGGGCTACGCCTACCCGTACGACAGGCTCGACCGGCTCTGGAAGACGGTGCTGCTGCACCAGTTCCACGACATCCTGCCGGGCTCCTCGATCGCCTGGGTGCACCGCGAGGCCGAGGCCGAGTACGCCAGGGTCGCCGCCGAGCTGGAGGAGCTGACGGCCGAGGCCGTGGCCGCGCTGGGCGCGGGCGCCACCCGCGTGTTCAACACGAGCCCCTACGACCGCGCCGAGGTCGTGCGCACCTCCGCCGGGGCGCCGGCGTACGTGGAGGCGCCCGCGAACGGCAGCGCCCCGCTGGCCGCGCCGGCCGTCGGCACGCCGCAGGCCGTGACGGTCACCGGCCGCACCCTCGACAACGGACTGGTCCGCGTCGAGGTCGCGGCGGACGGCACGCTGTCCTCGGTGCGCGACCTGCGCGCGGACCGCGAGGTCCTCGCCGGCCCTGGCAACCTGCTCCGCCTGCACACCGACCTGCCCAACTACTGGGACGCCTGGGACATCGACAAGCACTACAAGAACCGCTTCACCGACCTGCTCGACCCGGACGCGGTCACCGTCGTCGAGGACGACCCGCTGCTCGGCGCGGTGCGCGTCACCCGCTCCTTCGGCAGGGGCTCGACCCTCACCCAGACGATCACCGTGCGGGCGGGCAGCCCCCGCGTCGACATCGAGACCGACATCGACTGGCACGAGGCCGAGAAGATCCTCAAGGCCGCCTTCCCGGTCGACGTCCGCGCGCCGCACTCGTCCGCCGAGATCCAGTTCGGGCACGTCCAGCGGCCCACGCACACCAACACCAGCTGGGAGGCGGCCCGTTTCGAGGTCTCCGGCCACCGCTGGGTGCACATCGGCGAACCCGGGTACGGCGTCGCCGTCCTCAACGACTCGACGTACGGCCACGACGTCTCGCGCACGGTCCGCGAGGACGGCGGCACGACGACCACGGTCGCCCTCAGCCTGGTGCGCGCCCCGCGCATCCCGGACCCCGAGGCCGACCAGGGCCGGCACCGGTTCACGTACTCCCTGCTGCCGGGCGCCACCATCGCGGACGCGGTCGCCGAGGGCTACGCCCTCAATCTGCCGTTGCGCGTCGCGGAGTCGGCGGGCGCCGCGGAGCCGGTCGTGTCCGTGGACGGCGACGGCGTGACCGTCGAGGCCGTCAAGCTCGCCGACGACCGGTCGGGCGACGTCGTGGTACGGCTGTACGAGTCCTGCGGCGGACGGGCCCGGGGCGTGCTGCGCACCGGCTTCCCGCTGGCCGGCGCGGAGGCGACCGACCTGCTGGAACGTCCGCTCGACGAGGGCGCGGCGGCGACCGTGCACCCCGACGGCACGATCGGGATCGCCCTGCGCCCCTTCCAGATCCTCACCCTCCGCCTGCGCCGCGCCACCTGACCCACGGCGCCCCGCCCCACCGGACGGGCGAGTTCCGGCGCCCGTCCGGTGGGGGCGAGGGGAGCCGTGGGCCGTGGCGGGCGGTTCGGGCGGGTCGGCGGGCCGGGGCGTGCGCCCGGCGCGCCGGTCCGGTCGGGCGAGCTGCGGCCGCCGGCGGGTGGAGGCGGGCCGCAGGTCCTGAAGTCCCGGCAGGCGGGGCGTGGTTCGTCCTGATCGGCCCGAAGCGGTTCCGAACGGGCTGGTCCGCCCGGGCGCGCCGTGAAGTCGCCCGCTCCGCCGGTCTCCTGAAAGGGATCACCGTGCCGATGCGACCCTGCTTCGGTCTCGGAGTCGTACCGAGGGTCCGCACGTCCCTGACGCACGGTCGGGCCGGTCGGCCGCTCCCCG